>JAIPFM010000053.1 GCA_021736645.1 Phycisphaerae bacterium
GGCCCGAGAGCGAGCAATTTTTTCGCCTGACAAAGACGGCGAAGCAGGCGATGTTTGTTTTATCGTCGATACAGCCGGATGCAGGCAGGCGGAAAAAGGGCCGCTCGAAGCCAGATCGAATACTCCGACAGGCTCCTAGTGTTGACAAAGCACTAGCGGCGTTTTCAAAGGGTCACGAGCCTGCCTTCCCTGGCGGACTGGTAGATGGCCAGGATGACCTTCACGGCCTTGCGCGCTTCCTGACCGCTGACCCAGGTGGAGGGATCACCCTCCAATGCCTTGAGAAAGGCCTGGAAGTTGCGTGTGTGGTTCACGGCGTTGATGGCTGCGGGGTCGGACACGCCGCCGCCGCTGTCAATCTGACCGTAGGTGTCACGCACGGTCTGATCTTCAGGGTGTTCCTCAGCGAATTGCCACACTGAGAGACTGTCTTCCACGGTCACGATGGTGCCGCGCGTGCCCGTGATTTCAAGGCGTCTGAATTGGCCCGGGTAGGAGGCCGTGGTCCCGTAGATCATGCCCAGCGCCCCATTGCCGTACCGAACCACCGCTGTGGCTGTGTCTTCAGCCTCGATCTGGGGATGGCCCTCAGTGGCCACAAAGGCCTGGACAGATTCAATAGGGGGCATCAGGTCACAGAGTGCGTCGATCATGTGGATGGACTGATTCATCAGGGCAGCCCCCCCGTCCAGGGCCCAGGTGCCTCGCCAGGAGTCCTCATAATAGGCCTCGCTTCGCCAGAACGGGACAAATGTGGATGCACAGGTGATGGTACCCAGTCGTCCGGAGGCAATGGCCTGGCGGATTGGTGTCATCATGTCGTTGAATCGGCAGGGAAAGATGCCGCCGAGCAGGGTACCGCCCCGTTCATGGGCCGCAATCATGGCATCGATTCGATCCAGAGTGACTTCCAACGGCTTTTCACAGATCACATGTTTGCCGGCATTTGCTGCGGCCACTGCCGGTTCCATGTGGTATCCGCTGGGCGTGGCAATGGCCAGGATATCAATGGCATCGTCAGCCAGCATGGCTGCGAGAGAGGGATAGGCCCTGCCTCCGTGCTCTCTGGCAAAAGATTCCGCTTTATCCAGGGTTCGACTGCAGCACCCGGCCAGGGCGGCATTCGGGATGTCTGCAATGGCTCTGGCATGAAAATCCGCGATCATGCCCAGCCCGATGATTCCAAATTTCCAGGTTTTCATGGATGATATCTGCCTTTTGGCTGCTTTCTATTTTAGTTTGTTCTGTGCACAACGCCATCATAGACGCATGGCACAGGGGGCGTCAACAGGCAGTGCCAGATGTTGCACCCACGATTTGGCCTGCCATGGCAATCGATCTTGCCTTTCGCATAGAGAACCCGTATTTTGATGTATGAAACAGTTTCTTTCTGAAATGTGTGGAGCCTGGCCGCGACCACCACCACAGTCTGTGACTTCTTGTGTTCACAATGACTGAAGAACAGTTCAATATACCCTACTTGACTGGAGCACTGGCATGGACAAGATCTTCTCAAATCCTGAATCGCTGGGCCTTCTCATGGTTTTCAGCATCCCGATCGTGTCTGTCTTGGCCTATTACTGGCATGAGACTGTAAAGACCCGATCCAACAATGAACTCAAACAATCCATGCTTGAACGCGGTATGTCTGCCCAGGAAATTGAACAGGTGATCAATGCAGGCGTCAAGACCGACAAAAAGCATGCCCACAAGACTGCCTCCTGAGGCCGGGCAGACAACCAGAATCATTCGCAATTGACTTGATTTGATGGTCAGAAAAAATCCCTGTGTGTAACGAGTCTGTAGGTTCATGCGTATTTAAAGGCAAGACGATGCTGTGCACGGTGACTTTAATGACATGGGACTTTTAACTGGAGTTCTGCAAACTCCAAGTTTTCAGTTTTCAGATAACGGTTTACAGTATTAAAAAAGCACTTTTCTGAATACTGCCTACTGAAAACTGAATACCACAGGGCTTTTTGAAAAAGTCCTGTTTTAAGTTGGAAAGGACAGACAATGCATAAGGGGACAATCGGAGTGTTGCTGGGGGGGGTGTTGGCAGTCACTGCCTGGGCCGCGCCCCTGGATCTGCGCGAGGTGAACGGTTCGGCCCGGTGGGTGATCCACCTGGATGCTCAGGCCTTCTGGGCATCTCAGTTTGGCACACAGCTCATGCGCATCGTGGACTCCAATGAGCTTCAGGTCAAGCTCGAGGCACTCAAGACACTGTCCGGATCTGATCTGACCACGGACATTCACAGTATCACACTGTTTGGCCCTGACGGGGATGAACGCCATGTGGTGGCCATGGCCAGGGGGCATTTCAACGCCAAGAAACTGGTGTCCATTCTGGTGCTGACTCCGGGGTATCAGAAGAAACTGTATGGCACGACAGAGGTGCATCAGTGGCATCAAGGCGAGGGCGGAAAAACTCAGGTCATGGCCTTTGCCTCGGATAACCAGTTGGTCATGTCTCAGTCACAAGCCACTCTGGAAAAGGCCCTGGATGTCCTGGCCGGTCGCGCAGACAGTGTGCAGGGTACAGGGCGTTTTAAGGCCATGAAGCGGGTGCCGGACAGGGCCCTGGTAGTGGCCTGCGCAGAGGACCTCTCTGAGATTACCCAGGGCAAGGCTCATGCTGCCATGCTGCAGCGATCCAGTATGCTGGCCTTTATGGTGGGGGAGAAGGAAGGATTCCTGAATACCACACTCCAGCTGGAAACCGAGTCGGCCGCAGCGGCAGACCAGATTGAAGCCATGGGACGCGGCATCCTGGCCATGATTCAGTTCCAGAAGGACAAACTACCTCAGATCACCTCGTTGATTGGGGCATGCCGTTTGTCAAGTGAGGACAAGACCGTTGAATTTGCCTTTCGATACCCACTTGAGAAACTCATGCCAATCATTCAATCCAATATACGGACGCTTAAGGATCAGCTAAAATAGGGCACGCCAGACAGTGCCAGTGTCAGGAATCGCGGAATCAACACCACGGAATGATGGACCTGTGAACGAATTGTCAGACGAACACTTGATGAGTCAGGCCATGCAGGGCTCAAAGGACTGCTTTGAGCAGATCGTGCTGCGCCATTCAGGCAGTCTGCTGCGGTTTGTGGGCAGCAGTGTGCGCGTGGCACAGGATGCTGAGGATATTGTCCAGGACGTCTTCCTGAACGTATATGCCAACATGAATCGGTTTGACTGCGAGGGATCTTTCAAGGCGTGGCTCTATACCATTGCGTATAACTGTAAGAACTCCTATCTGAGAAAGAAGAGGGTCAGGTGTCAACCCCTGGAGGTGGTGCAGAGGGCCCAGGTCTCTCCTGAAGAGATCCTCACCCAAAAACAGGAGGTGGCGTCAGTCTGGGCACTTGCCTCCACACTCAGTGCGTCGCAGTCAACCGCGATATGGCTTCGGTACCATGAACAAATGGACGTGTCGCAGATTGCTCTGGTGATGAAGAAGTCGCGCATGCATGTACGTGTGCTCCTGCATCGGGCCCGAACCCGGTTGGCAGGGATGATGAACGAACCGGTCTAAAAGAAACGAGTGACCTATGCTATGCTGGATATATAGATGGTTTTTGGCCTGTTGTGTGGACACCAGGACTGGGTTGGGGCCTCGGCTTGACAGGCATGTCAGGGTGTGCAGGGCCTGTCGCACGTATCATCAAACACATCTGCGAATCAGTGACCTGCTCGAAACACAGGTGCCGCAGGTGAGCATCGAGGGCGATCGATCGTTTCAAGACACCATTCTTGTGTCTCTGCCTGTGCGTGATGCAGCGCCGGTGTCGGCCTTGAGGTTCAGGCATCGGTCTCTCGTGGCCCTGGCTGCCTCAGTCTTTATTCTGGTGTCCGTGATCCTGACCGCCAGGCACATGGCATCGCTGGAAAACGCGAAGAGGCTTGAACAAACCTCTGCGCTGACCTCCATGGCCGTACTCCCCAGGCAATGGGCACCCTCTCAATTACTCGCCACCTATGGGTCTCTCATGCAGGCCCCCCTGGAAACTGAAGTCAAAAACCTCACCACGGACGCCAGACAGGCTGCACGATTTCTGGTCCAGTGCACCCCCTTTGCCAGGGCGGACAGTCGCGAGAGAGACTAGGCAGGGCGAGGCTTTCTGACGCCGCAGATGTCCGTTGGCTACAAGCAAGAACCCAAATCTTTGGTGTTGACACAGCATTGCCCCTTCGAATGCTAAGGCTTGCACAGGACTTCAAATCCGATACAATGAAAGGTCCATTGAGAGCGTGAATTCATGTAATCCGTGAAGGGGTGTGCTATGCAAGAGCCCAGACACCAGAAGGAATGCGGTGTTCGATCCTCCACAGCCAGACGAGTAGGGCTGCGTGTGGGTGTTGTGGCCCTGTTGGTGTTTGTCGGCTTCCGGGTAAATCATGTGCTGAATCAGGGTCAGGGCCGATGCGCCGCCTGGGCATAGGTCCGTTCCGTATCTCCCTGGGCAGGGAAGACACACAGAGCGTGGATGCACACCTCACGTATCATGCCGGACCCCGTACAAAAGCGATCGCCACCTTTGCCGGGCCCTTTCGAGTGGGCCAGAGGATCGTGTCTCAGGAACCCCCCGATCTGGTCATGGAGGTCCTTCAGACGCATCCCCAGGTCCTGCTGTACAAAATTTCCGGCCCCCTGGCAATCGACTCCGAGACCCCCTGCCTGGCCTATGGCCCTGACGGGCGCAGGCATCCCCTGCGCACATGACACCGCTACAGTCCCAGATCGTGCGCCGTAATGTGATCCAGGCGATCCACGATTTTGTCCGCCATGCCGAGTTGTTCTTCGGGGTAGGAGTTGGTGACTGCGATGGTTTTCATACCTGCGCCACGGGCCGCTTCGAGGCCCCAGTGGGAGTCTTCGATGACAATGCACTGAGGGGCCGTGAGGGTCGGATCAAGGTCCTGGAGCTGGGTGAGCGTGAGGTTGTAGCCTTCCGGCGACGGTTTTCCGACCAGCACATGGTCAGCCGCCACGATGGTGAAAAACTCTTCTTCCAGTCCGGCCTGGCTGAGGGTATAGCGGATTTCCGCTTCGAGTGCACCGGAACAGATGGCCTTGATAATGCCATGGTGATTGAGCAGGTCGAGGAAGGGACGGACACCGTCAATGATGTGGCCATCGGACTGGGCCAGTTGCTTATAAATCACCT
>JAIPFM010000054.1 GCA_021736645.1 Phycisphaerae bacterium
GACTGCATACAGTTGATCAAAGGCATAGGCGTAGGATTGTTCTGCGGTGTGATCCTTATCCTTGATCACAGCCTTGGCCAATCGCCCCAAACCATCGTAGATCCAACGATAGTCTTCCTCAGTGCCAGGAGAGACCATGCTGATCAATCGATGATTCCAGTCAAAATCACACATCATCTTGCTGCCCGGCATCTCACAGGAAATCAGACGCCCCATCGCATCACAACTGATGGGCAGATTCCGATCCAGACCCAACACCTCGATGTTGTTCATATGACCGGCTTGATTATAGTGGAATTTTAAATTTTGAAACTGAATCAGTTGCCCCCAGGCGTCAAACTCAAAGGGCGTGTCTTTGTTCCAATCATTGACCGCGGTCCAATGGCCTGCCTCATTATAGGTAAAGGTCGAGTCATCACCCGGCTCCCGTATTTCTTGGATCAACTGGCCGCGTTGATTGTATTTATAGGAGGAGTCCAGGGTCAACTCGGGCAACGTATGGGTGCGCTGAGCCAAACGTCCGCCCCGGTCATACTGCCAGGTCGTCACCACACCATTGGGACGCTCCAAACGTTCCAGCAAACCAAAGACGCCGTAACTCAATTTTATCGTCCCTGCCGTCTTGCTCTCAATCTCAATCAATTGCCCATGTTCATCCAGTCTGTATTGAATGGTTTCCCCCTGTGAATCGGACAGTGTCTCCACGATCCCAGCGTCATCATAGTCATAACTGATTGTCAAGTCTGTGACATCACTGGTCTCTGTCAACACCTGCCCGTTCTCATCATAGCTGCGTTGTAGTTTGGTATTTGATGTCACGATCACGGTGGGATTGAAATCTTCAAAGGTCATGCCGACCAGTTGTTTGCCCTGGTCATCGGTCATATCCGTCAAGATCCCCACCTCATCATAGTGAAACACCACCGCGTTTCCCAGGGGGTCCGTTCGGCGAATCTGCTGACCAAGATCATCCAACTTTTCGAACAACCAGGTGCCTGTCAGGGAACTTTTGGCCATGGACATGGCTCCATCGTCAAAGGGCAGGTAGACCTGAGTATCCAGACCCTCCAGGGTCGCACCCACAAGATACTCCCCGGCATAACGCAGTGATGTTTTGGCACCGCCGATCTGGACGAATTCCAGTAAACGCCCCTTCTCATCAAAGGCTTTCGTCTGAACCGCCCCGTCCGGCAGCGTGGTCTTGACCAAACGCCCCTCCTGTTCGTAGGCACAACGGGTCACCCCACCAAACAAATCCTTGAGTTCAGTGAGTTGTCCCGCTTGATTGTATTGATAGGTCAGCGTTGCCCCACTGCCCAGAGTCACTTCCACAGGCAGGTCGTTTTCATCATAGCGGGTGGAGGTCAGCTTATGTCCGGCCCGATACACATCCACAGGGCGTCCCTGCTCATCCCGGTCCACCTGGGTCGTCCCCTGCTGCCATTGACCCTCGGTATTGACCTGACTGCGAATGCCGACCTGGCCAGGTAAACGGGTGGTGACAAAACTTCCGCCATCGGCTCTGGGTGTCGCCGTCACGACCATGCCATCAGCCTGCACGGTCACCTGCTGGCCCGTGTCCCGATCAAACATCATCACCGTGTCAGGTTTGAGTTCACCATAACGACCTTTGGAGACCATATTGAGCGGCCCCAAAAAATCATATTTGGTGTAGGTGCCGTCTGCGTACCAGAGATCCAGCCCGGGCGTCTCATCGGGATATCGATACTCCACCAGAATCCGATCCCCGGCCCCATCATCCAGCTTGGACACACGTCCCTGGTCATCGTGAGACACTGTATAGGACACACCTTTTTTGCCCACGTCAATCCCCTGAGGCAGCCTGACAGGGCCCTGCATTGCCATATCCGACGCACCTGGGGCGTCCTGGGCATCGGGGGTATTCGAAGTGTCGGATGTGGTTGTGTCAGGCACAGCCGTCGCAGACGACGACACCGTGGTCACTGAAATAGAAAACGGCTTGCCATGATCCTCATCCCTAAGCGCTACTATCGCCAGGACATACAATTGCCCCTGCTTCAGAGTGCAGTCGATAAAATCCTTGATCGTCTCAAAATCTTCAGCCTGGAAATTTTGCCCCACGCCAACACCATTGCTGTCAAACAGCACCATGATTGTCGGTGCAGACGACATCTCTGCATTCTTTATCTGGTGGGGTCCGCTTTGCATGGCTTCAAACATAATGGTCGGCATGTCATCCGACACCTTGCCCTGAGCGGGCTTGCCATTGATCTGGACCACAATGTCACCATCTTCATCCACCACAGGATCTCCCTCACTGGCCCATCCGATGCCCGCACTGACCAATACAAACAGGACACATAAACTTAGACTAAAACACCGGCGTGACATGACAGACATCATAAACTCCATCCTTTCAAAACCCCATGGTGACGTGAAGGGCGACATTATCTGCGTGATTTTTTTAAGCATACACCTACGAGTGTATCGGCATTTAATTCATAAACTCATTAATTATTCGACTGGCCACATACCCGAGACAGGTCGTGACAGCAAAGGACAGCGGAAAATACCAGACCTCCATGATCTGGTCGGCATGGTCATACTGAATGAACAGGATCAACCCAATACTGCACAGGGCCCCCAATAACCACCCTGAAAAGCGGGCTGTGCGTGTGAGCATGCCCAGGACAAAGATAGACAGTACCGGCGCTGCGAATAATCCCACGATCCCCATCCACATCTGGACAATATTGCCAATACTCGCTGCAAACACGGCTGCCAATACTGAAAACACCCCCAAAGCCACAGTCAGCACACGGGCCAAAGTCATTTCCCCATGAGCGTCGATGGGGTGACGTTTTAATGGCCTCACATAATCATTGATCAGCACAGTCGATAATGAATTGATGCCTGAATCCACACTGCTCATGGCGGCTGCGAAAATGGCCGTGATCATCAAGCCGGACACGCCGGGCGGCAGACTGTGCATGATATAGAAGGGCAGGATACCGTCCTTGCCCGCGTCCTCGCCCAGGCGTTCGGGGAAGGCGGCGAAATAGGCAAACAGGCCCAGACCAATGAAGATGAGCAAACCATTGATCAACAGGTCATTGACGGCATTGAACACGATCGCCCATGTCACGCCCTTGTCCGTGCGCACCGCCATCAACCTCTGCACGGTTACCTGGTCCGTGCCATAGTCATTGAGGAACACAAAAAACCACCCTATCATGGCTGAGAATGCGGTCAGCCTGGACATATCCTGCCAGTCGAACACATCGAATTTCTGTGCTTGCCTCGCCGCCTCAATAATCTGCCCTGCCCCGCCAGGCACCTGATCGACGAGTGACACAGCCAGCCATATGGCCCCGCCGACCAGGATCACGAACTGCACCACGTCCGTCCAGATCACGGCACTGAGTCCCCCCAATACCGTGTAAAACACAGCCAGAAATCCCATGAGACCAATGGCCAGATACAGGGACATACCGGACGCCACATTCATGGCCTTGGCCGGTGCATAGATCACAATCCCCAGCCACCCCAACCGCCCCAGCACAAACAGGGCCGACACGGCATACCGTGCCCCGGGCCCGAAACGCATGAGGATGTATTCATAACTGGTGGTAACCCGATGCTTTCTGTAAAATGGATAAAACAACCGGGCCAGAATCGGCGCAGCCACCAGGCTCATGGCCACACCAAAAATCATGGCCATGTTGTGCGTGTATGCAAATGCAGGCACCCCCATAAAGGTCGTGGCACTGGTCAGGGAGGCAAACATACTCATGCCCACGGCCAGCCACGGCATGTTGCGCCCTGCCAGGAAATAGTCGTCCGACGTCTTCTGACGCCCAGCCAGGACAATCCCAATCCAGACCATGGCCGCCAGATAAGTCGTCAGGACCACAGTATTGAGTGTGCCGAATTCAGTCAACATACAGACCATGATAACCCCAACACCTTGAGGTGTAAATGACGTGTCTGCAAGTGTGACGGAGGTCAGCGGTGTGACGGTCTGTGGAAGGGACTGTCATTTAAGTGGAGCGGCTTGCAGAGGGGGCGTCTTGGAGTCTGACGGTGGTTCACTGGCGTTTGACATGGTCGCAGTCGACACGTCGTCAGCGTAACGTATGACTGTCCCGGTTGAATACCGACGCGATAGCACGGTTGTCTAAGAAGAGAGCGTTCGACTCTTTTGCGGTTTTGTATGCGTCCCCTCCTTCCACCTCCATGCGGTGCTTCGCCTCTGCATCTAACCGGGACAATCCACGCTCGCTTGAAGCTCGCTTAATGGATTGTCCCTCCAGGCCTTTGCTGCGAGTGATCGTCGGGTCTCCCCTCATCGCAGCGTCAGCAGCAGTCCCACCGTCATACTGTCACACTGCAAAACCGTTTCACCCCTATGGCACGGGCGTGACCTTTCGCTCCAATGTCACCGGGTATTGAGCATTCGGGTTGATGACGGTCTTCAGCGTGTATTCCACACCGGCATCAAACACCTTGCCGCAGAAGAGGTCGACCGTGGTCTTTTCAAAGGGTTTGAGCGGTGGCACCTGGCCGGCGGCAAGCCTGACAATCTCATCCCCCTGGCGCGTCACGACCTGAATGTCAGACGTCTCCGACGCCACCTGGCCAAAATTCTGCACTTCCACTGAAATCACAAAACCCTGGTCCGTGGCCGCGACCTTGGGTGCACGAGGTGACAGCGCAGGCTCAAGATAATTGAGCCACGGCAGACGCGCGTACCCGAAGAGCAGCTTGCCCTGGTTTGTTCTGCCCAACAGCTTGATCGCGAAGTTGTTGTCCGTGAGGCCGTTGCCTTTGCCGTCAAATGTCACGATCAGATCGTCACCGGATCGTTCGGTCTTGACGGCCTTGCTGCCCCTGCCGAAATTGACTTCTTCAGACGCACCAAGACGCAGTGAATCGAGGTCCATATCCATGTGAGGATTGAACCCCTCCTCTGCCTCGATCTTGACCTGAATGGTGTCCGTATCCACCGTAATCTTGTCCTGAGTGAGCAGTGTCATGAGCCGCCCCACAGTCAGGGGGATGCAGATGTGCTTGGAACTGTGGTTGTCACTGCCCTTGTCGTCATTCTTCAATACATCGATGACGGCAAAATCGGCCTGCATGGCACGCCCGTGTTTGTCCTGCAGGACCTTGATGCGCTCGTACTTGAACCAGTCCACCACAGTCCCGTCTTCATAGTTGGCAATCCCAGGCAGATAGGCCTCACCGGGCTCCACCTTCCAGTGGATCCCGTCCCTGGAACGTAAATAGTAGGCAATGCGGCCGCGCCAGTCGTTCACGATCATGTGGTATTGAATGGGCGTACGCCAGACCACAGGATCTTCAAAGTTACCTGCCACTGGGGGATACACGCGCTGGTCCGTCACCTGGTTGTAGGGCGAGATACCGGTCTGGCTGAACCAGATCCCCCCACCACGACACACCATGAGATAAGACCCGTCTTCACGTGGGGCAAAGGAGAGATTCGACAGACCTTCAATGATTCGTCTGTCCCGTAGATTGAATTCAAAGGTGCCGCGCTGCCAGGGGCCATTGACACTGTCAGCCACATAATAGCCGTTGATGACATAGATGACATATCGCCCATCCTTGAGCTGAAAGGTCTCCGGATTATGGCCCGGACCGATCGTGTCCCTGACTTTGTACGGGCCAGTGGACCGGTCCGCCACGGCATGGACCACAATGGAGCGTGACCACTCATGGTGTCCCCGTTGAGAATCCTCGCGCCAGCGGCACACAAAGAGGTGGTACTTGCCATCCGGTCCCAGCACGGCATTCCCGCCCCAGTAGGACCACTCGCGGTCTTCAATACCATTGTCAATATAACGAGGGATCACATTGTCCGCGCCCCACGTGTCACTTGTCAATTCTCCCTGCACAGGCATGGGCAAAAATCGATCCATGAACCGACCACCGAACACCAGTCCCTCCCACTCGGCAGGACGATCGCGATCCACGATTTGGGCATTCGCCGCCGCCACGTACAAACAGGACATGAACAACACACCAGCCAAAGTACAGACTCTCATACAATTCTCCTTTTTTTAATACACCCTGTTTTGAGAAGGGTGGGTTGAATCCAGATTGGACTTCATTGCCTGACAGTCACTGGCGCCCGGATCACGGCCAGTCTACTTGTATGTATCCCTGACAAACTCCAACCACCAGAGAATACCGGCCTCAGAATGAATCATGTCGATCTCCCTGTTCCAGGGCGCCTGCTCATCTTGATTGGAGCCGAGATTGGATCGTCCGCCCGGCTTTGTAAACGGTCCGTGCACACCCTCGGCCGGACCGCACTGCAGCCAGGTACTGGCCAGGATGTGGCCGCTGAACCGTGCCAATTCGTCACGCGTCCTTTTCAATTGATCGGCCTTCATTTCAGCGGTGTAACGCCCTATTCTCGAGTAGTTGTAGAATTCAGGATCGGCCTGATGCGTCTGCTTGCTGTAGCGTCCCCAGTAGCCGCCCGGCGCCTTGGCAGGCGTCGCTTCACTGTCCAGCCAGGGCTTGCCCTCTTCATGCCGACCAAAATGCATGTTCAGGTCTTCGTTGGGGGGATTCTGATGGGTGTTGTTGGCCACCAGCAGATCGGGATTTGTCTGCTTGGCCGCGTCAATGAGGGATGCTACCTGCCAGCCCTCGGCCTTGACAGCCATGCCCTCGTTGTCGGGATCCAGGATGACATGCGTGAAATTCCTTTGAGCAAGCCATTGGGCGGTATTGCCAATCGCCCGCTCCGCATCGTGCTGAGTCCAGGCAGACAGGTCTTCCCGGGCTCTGGAGGTACTCCAATACAGGCAGCCCACAATGGCGATAAAACCTCGCTCGTCGGTCGCCTTTAAAACTCTCTCCAGACGCTCACTGTAAACTGGATTCAGAGATCCGTCAGGCAGATACCCCTTCACATCACCGAATCGAGAGCCCATGAGAAACACCGACACCGTGTTGAGGCCGTATGCACGGTAGAGATCCAGCGCATCGATCAGATCATTCGTGGTGGCATCGCTGATCAGGGCATTGGAGCATCGAAGTCCAATGAGCTTCACGATCCTGTCATTGCGCAGGATCTTGTCGCCGCTCACTTTCAACCGGGTATCCCCAGCCTGCGCAACTGCGCATAATATGCAAATCCACCATGCAATCCTACATCTCATGCGCGTCTCCTTATCCATGGGTTGCCACAGACACCGGCGTGATATCCAGGGCCCTGGACAGATCACAGGGATTCAGGCTCACCAGCAGGCCCCGCTTGCCCCCGTTGATGTAGATCCTATCCAGTTCCAGGATGGTCTGCTCCACATACACGGGCATGGTCTTACGCGTCCCGAACGGGCTGGTGCCGCCCACCTGATACCCGCTGTGACGATCCGCCACCTTGGGGTCACAGGGCTGCACTGACTTGACCCCCAGCACGCGTGCCAGTTGCTTGACCGACACCTCATTGTCTCCATGCATCAGCACGATCAATGGGGCCTTGGCATCCGTTTCCATGATCAGGGTCTTGATCACGCAATGCTCGTCCACACCCAGAGCAGAAGATGACACGCGCGTGCCGCCCCGCACCTCGTACGCATACTGATGCACATCGAACTCGATCCCATGCTCTATGAGACAACGAATCGCCTGTGTCTTGGGCCAGTCTTTTTTCATGGTCGCTGCGCTCCAGTCTTCAGTTTAAAGTGTCAAGTTGTTGGAACGCTATGCGTTGCTGGTCTAATAGATCCCTCACATTCGTTCGGGATGACAAGTCGACATCCACCATTCTTGACTCTTGCAGCAACGCAGTCTACAGTCATACAGTCACACTGTGTCACTGTCAACCGACCTAAACTCATAACTTTGAACCAATAACCAATGACCGCAGGGCTTTTGAAGAAAGTCCTGCTAATAATCCGGATAGTGCCTGAGCCAATCCGGCCAGGCCGTTGGATTATTGCCCACCCCGCCAGCGAGTGTGTACTGGCCTCTGGTGTTATAATTCGGGCCCCACTTGAGCACATAGAGTTCCTTGAGCCCCACCTTTCTCGTTGATCCGTCTGCAAACGCGCTGCTGACAAATCCCTGATGCCTGTCAATGCAGGCCCTGGCCATACTGGTCTGGCCCTGCCATTGGGCATACTTGTCATCTGCAGGTTTGTCCGATGGACTGGGCCACAAGTCAAACCTCAGTGCATCCATAAACATGGGCACCTTGGAGGCATTCTTGACATCAAAGAAGTTCCCCCAGTTATTGGGTCTGTTGGGCGTGCTCAACAGATAACTGTTGAGTCCGTAGCTGCCGCACAGGCCATTTTCACCGGCACTGAACCCACCCTGATCTGCTGTATAAATGCCCCAGGCATTATAAATATTCCAATCAGCGGCCTGATAGCCGTTTTCATCAATCAGGGGCTTGGTGGCAGTCGGACAGAACCAGGTCTTGTTTCTCTTCCAGTCCTTCTGTTCGTCAGGCAGCTGCCAGGGCCACCAATAGCCCTCGGCCTGGGTGCCGGACAGAAACTTGCCTTCATTGTCAGACACGTACGTGTTGAAGAAAATGGTCCATTGACGCACATTGGCCATGCAACTGGTGGTTCTGGCCTGCTCCCGAACCTTGTTGAGTGCAGGCATCAGTATGCCCATGAGCACAGCAATGATGGCAATCACCACCAGCAGCTCAATGAGTGTAAATCCGTGTCCCCTTCTTCTCATGGATCACCTCCTGAATCAGGATACTTTCATACTCAACAGAGTCCAGCAATCACAAAAAAAGCCCAGAAAGCAAGTTTAGCTTCCTGGGCTGAATTATCAAGACAATAAAGACGCGGAGGCCAACAGGGTTGGCGCATCTCAGAGATCAATAATCCGGGTAGCGTCTGATCCAGTCCGGCCAGGCATTGGTATTATTGCCCACGCCGCCAGCCAGCGTGTACTGGCCGCGTGTGTTAAATGTTTTGTGCCAGTTGAGGACATACAATTCTTTGAGACCGACTTTTCTAGCAGAGCCGTCGGCAAAGGAAGAGCACACGAAACCACCGTGTCGATTGATGCAGCAGCGCCCCATGTTGTTGCCGCTCCAGGCTGCCGTTTCATTGTCAGCAGGCCTGTCCGTGGGTAATGGCCACAAATCGAAACGCAGGGCATCCAGCATCACAGGGACATTGCTGGCATTGGGGATCATACTGTAGACTCGATACCCACTCGAGGCAGGCACACCACCTTCAAAACTTGAACCGGAAATACGAAGGAGATAGCCATTGAGGCCATAACTTCCATTCAAACCGTTTTCACCTTCCTGGGCTCCTGTGAAAATACCCCAGGCATTGTAAATATTCCAGTCAGGGGCAGTATTGCCGAATTCGTCATAAATAGGCTTGGTAGCGGTCGGGCAGAACCAGATTTTATTGCGTTTCCAGTCCAAGAGTTCGGGACTGAGCTGGCGAGTCCACCAGTATCCCAAGCCAGGTTCCCCAGTAAAAAACTTGCCGTCGTTGTCGCCCACGTACATGGTGAATATGAGAGACCATTGCCTCAGATTGGCCATACAACTGTTCATCCTGGCCTGCTCTCTCACCCTCTTCAGAGCTGGCATCAGTATGCCCATGAGTACCGCAATGATCGCAATAACCACCAGTAACTCGATGAGCGTAAACGCCTTACGTTCTTTCATGTTTCTTCTCCAGATAAAACCCTACACCTTACGACATCTGGCCAGGCAAAGACCCACCTCCTACGTCACAAGAAGGTCTAAACGCCACAGCAAACAAATACACCGTGCCTTCATTATGCCTTAGCTATAATAACGGACCGCTCACAATTATGCAAATATTTATGCCAACAGCAGGGTTTAATTCACCTCGTTTCTATAGATTTTATGCACACACCCATGCATTTTACAGTTTTTCGAGGGGCAGGACCTCCAGTTCGGCAATCGCTGTATAGGGCTGTCCCCGGACCTCTCTCAGGGCCACGACCTTGACATATCTGGCAGACACAGGCCGGGAAAATCTCACTTCCTGCCAGTCCGTGCTATTGGGCCACTGGCCACGGACCACGGGCTCGCCCCACTGATCCGACGCCTGCGATACATAGATCTCATACGCACCCACCCGCCCGTTGGCCATGTCCTGACGCGGCAGCACTCGAAAACCTGCCAGTCGCCTGGACGCCTGCAGATCCAGTGTCAATGTGTGGGGCAGAGGCATCACCTGCGGTGTCCAGGCCGTATGCCACAGAGTCGAGGGATCGTTGTCAATGGCGTTGGCCGCCTCATACCCGGCTTCCTCACTGTCTGCCAGGGCTGTGACATGCCACCGGGCCATCTGTCCCAGGGGACGGGTCAGGCCCTCCAGATCGGAAAACGGCATCTCGATCTCCGGGCGACAGGCCGAACTGGCCAGATACGATAGCAGACTCTGTCTGAACTGCCTGGCCACAGGGCGTTCTTCCAGATCAGTAACCAGGTCACTGGCACAGGCCAGGACCACGCCCCGGCCCACACGCACCTCAAATACCAGACCGAGCTTGCGGGCCGTGACCCAGTCGTCGATCACCTGCACCACAGGGCGAAGGCCCTTGTGTTCTGTCAAAATAAATGGCTGACGGTCACGCACCAGATCCCACCACTGCCAGTTGGAATGAAATTCCGTGGGAAAGTCTGCCAGGGCCGCATGTTTGGGATCGCACAAGATACCGAGCGTATGCGGCGCCTGCCAATGGGTCCACACCGTGTTCCAGAAGATACTGGAAAAACCCATGGTGATGGGATGCTTTGGATCATCCTTTAAAGTCTTGGGCACAGGCAGCCACAAGACTCGTCCACCTGCATCGAGATGAGATTGGACTGCGTCATTCAGTTCTGTGGCGATCAAGATGTCACGCGGTTCAGTGACTGGGGCCTTTGGATATACCCACACATCCCAACTGTTGCCGATCTCCGTACGGGGCAGACTGATGTCCAGCGTGAATTTTTGAGCCTTGTCAATTTTATCCAGGGCAATACGAAGATCGCCCAAAGAAACGAGCTTGCCCGAGGCCACTGTCTGCCTGGGCAGCATGCCCTGTGTCAGGGTTTGACCGTCCGCTTTGAGCAGACGCCAGACAAACTGGGCATCTTGCAGTGTCTTTGGCCCGAACTGGGCCAGGTCAATCTGGGCCTCCAGCACATCGCCGCTTTCGAAGATCCGCTTTGACATGCGAGCCAGCGGCACAATCGGTCCACAAAATCCTTTGAACTGGGCCGCCGTAATATAACCCTTCTCCTCCCAGAACGGGTCGAGTATTCCGACCAAAGCTGTGCCCTGACCTGGAAAGTCGTGCAGGTCCAGGAGCTGAAATCCCCCGAATCCAGGGGTACGCAGGGCCGCTTCGATGTCGGCCTTGTAGCACAGGGCCTGGAGCTTGCCTGATGCGGTCAGAAAGTCCGGGGCCTGATCCAGCATGCCGTGGCGTTCGAGCTGGTCTGCAAAGATGTCAAAATTCCTGGCCTTGAGCAGGCCCGTGTACTTGGCCCGTTCAGCGAGATTGGGATACACACACCACTGACCGATCTCGTGACTGACCACGGGCGTGTCCGGATACTTGCTGACAAAGGCGGCCCAGTCATAGGCCGTGGTCGGGGCCTGACCGTTGATGAGACTTCTCACGCCCTGGCCCCATTGCTGAATGCGCGGGGCCGGACTGCTGTGAAAATCATTCTCCGGAATCAGGGGCCAGCCCGCAGCCGAGGTGTAGAGCCGACGTGGATCCACCTTTTTGTAGTGATTGACAAACCGGGCCAGATACTGAGTCTGACGGGCACCGGCCGGTTCATTGCCATAGGCCATCATGAGAAACGAGGGGTGATTGCCGTACGCGCGCAGCATGGCATCTGCCTCCTCATACAGCCAGGTATCCAGAGGGTCCCCTGACCCGATCCCGCTGCCCTGATTGGCCCAGGACGAACACTCCACCTGAAAATAAAACCCGAGTTCGTCAGCCGCTGCAAAGGCCGCTTCCGGCGGACACCACGAATGAAACCGCATGTGGTTGAGGCCGTGCGCCTTGCACACCTGGATGATGCGTTTCCAGGCGTCCACCTCTGTGGGCGGATGACCTGTCAAGGGGAAGATGCCGCATTCCAGAGTCCCGCGCAAGAAGATGGGACGGCCGTTCAACGTGATCTGCGTGCCGCGTGTGGCCACATCTCGCAGGCCAAAGACCGCTTCAGTCCGATCCTCATAGGTCCGGGCACTGCGTGTCACCTGCGTCTTGACAGTCGCCCTGTACAGGGTCGGCGAAAACTCATCCCAGGGTCTGGCGGCCGGCATGGCCACAGTGACCGCGATATCAGAGTTGTCATCCAGCATCACGGTCTCTGCCGGAAAGGATTGCGTGCCATCCAGGCTTGTCACTTCAACGGTACAGACGCCCTGGCTGGTTGCCGGATCAAAGCCCTTCAGGTGAACACGAGCCGTGACCCTGGATTCCGCTGCGCTGGAAAACAGACGCACGGCATCGATCCCCACAGGGGACTTCGCCTCCAGGGCCATGCGGCCCACGATCCCGTTCCAGTTGCCCTGGGTGTGGTCGGACATGCTGTGGGAATTTTGCCCCACATTGATCTTCATGCGATTGTCCACGCGAATGGTCAGGCGATGTGCTCCCGGCGTCCATCGGGTCCCCAGGTCATAGACGTGGGCCGTGCCCAGACGCAGGTTCGTGCCCAGAGGTGTCTGATCGAGCCACACACGCGTTTCCCAGTGCGCGCGCTCCAGCGTCAGGGTGACGTCCTGTCCCTGCCACGTCTGAGGCAGGTCAATGGTACGCTGATACCACACAGGACCCACATAGTGACGATCAGGCTGGAGCCAGAACGGCATCTTGAAGTTTTTGGGATCCTGGTATTGTTTGTAATAGGGATCGGTCTGCCACAGATCCGTGATATTGCCGATCCACTGCGTGTCCATGGACACGGGGTCACCATACCCCTGGGCTGTGAGCACGCCGGGCAGTTCGATTTTGTCTGTCAGGGTTTGACTGAACCATGCCTGCGTCACGCCCTGATCCTGCCTGTCCAGACGTATGCCCCACATCCCTGAGAGGTCTATGGATTGGGCTTGCAGCACAAGACCTTGACAAAATAATCCGACAATGAAGATCTTTCGAATCATAAGAACCTCCCACCTGTTTACCAGAAGATAATGTAGAATACCACGACCGCTGCTATCACCAAGCCACCTATCACCTTGACCTCGGGCGCAGTCTCGATCTCGATGTCTTCACGCACGGGCAGATCCTTGGGCTTGTCCAGGGGCCTGCAGAAGGTGATCAGCCCCATGATCAGGAGGACAAGCTGAAATGTCACACCCACCTGGATCAGGAAATGCAGATCACCGGCCAGTTTCTGGAAGATGCCGTAAATCACAGGCCCGCTGATCAGGGCTGCGGCCCCTGCCATGCCCGGGGCATTGTGCACCATCATGCCGAACAGAAAGGCCGCCACAACGCCCGGCCAGATGTAGCCTTGAAACTGCTGGATGTACTGAAACACGCCGCCATATTTGGGATCATCCAATTGGGGAGCCACCAGACACCCGATGACCATGAAGACCAGGGTCATGACACGCCCCAGGAGCAGCAGTCGCTTCTGTGAGGCCTGACGGTCGAACATGCGCTGGTACACGTCCATGGTGAAGATCGTGGAGGCGGAATTCAGCATGGAGGCCAGGGAACTGATGACGGCCCCGGCAATGGCGGCAAACATAAATCCCTTGAGCCCGGACGGCACGAGATTTCGAATGAGCATGGGAAAGGCCTCGTCCGGTGAGGCCATCTGATCCCCGTACAACTGAAAGGACATGATCCCGGGCATGACAATGGCAAAGGGCACCAGCAGCCACAGGGCCCCGGCAAAGATCACGCCCAGTTGTCCGTCCCGCAGTGTCCGGGCCGCCAGGTTGCGCTGAACAATGAATTGATTCAAACCGCAGTAATACACCAGCACAATCCACATACCGGAAAACACGCCCGTCCAGGGCAGGCCCTCGTGATCCGGCGGCAGGATCATGTGGAGCTTGTCCGCATTGGCCAGGGCAAAGGCGTCCCACCCGCCGCAGGCCTTTAATGCCAGAAAAAAGATGGTCACCCCGCCGATCAGCAGGCCCCCGCCCTGAAACAGATCGGCCCAGGCCACGGCCTTGAGTCCGCCCCAGGCCGTGTATCCGGCAGCGATCAGACCGATCAGCCACACCCCCTTGACCAGGGACAATCCAAAAATGGTGCGCAGGGTCAGGGCCCCTGAAAAGAGCACGGCAGCCAGGAGCACCGCCACATAGATCACGACAGTGGTGACAGCCATGATCGCGCGGGTCGTGGAATTGTACCGATACTCCAGAAACTCCGGCATGGTATAGATCCCGGCCTTGAGGAACCGGGGCAGCAGGGTAAAGGCAATGATCACAATGCCCACACTGCCAAAGAGCTGCCAGTTGCTGACCGCCAATCCCACAGAACCGGCACCCTGGCCCGCCATGCCCACGAACTGTTCTGTGGAGATATTGGCCGCCACAATCGAGATGCCGATCAGCCACCAGGTCAGGCCGCGTCCCGCGAGAAAATAATCCTCACTGCTGCTCTCCTTGCGGCTCTTGAAAAGGCTGGTGCCAATCACCACCACAAAAAAGCCCACAAACACGATCACATCAAAGGCATTTAGGTCCATGGTTCGTTCCTTGGTTTCCGGGTGTTGCCAAAGTATCTTGAAGTCACAGGCACAAGGGTAAAGGGTTTGTGCGGAACATTCAATGGTTTCTTGTTTTTGACGCGGGGGCTGGGGTCAGGGGTCGGGGATCGGGGGGCTGGGGTCAGGCGATCTTTCATTTTTGACTGTTCCTTTTTGCATGATGCGTGTACCCTACTGGCCACTGAACATGAATCAAGGAGCAGAATGTTTGATTTGAATCAATTAGGGTGGAAGCCGTTTTTTCAGACTCAGTTGGGTGCTGAGGAGTGGGACGCGTACAGCCCCGCGCGCATTGCACTGATCCATCGAAGTCACTGCGTGGTCTGGAGTGCTCAGGACGAACACGAACTGCAGATCGCCCGCTTCAAGAATCCCAAGGACCTGGCCGTGGGTGACTGGGTCGCCCTGCCGCATGAGCATCGCAAGACTGTCCGGCTTCTCAACCGTGAAAACGAGCTGGCGCGTCAGGCCCCGGGCGGGCGTGCACAAAAACAGTTGATTGGTGCCAATATCGACACGCTGCTCATTGTGTCGTCCTGCAACGACGACTTCGGAGAGTCCCGCATAGAACGGTTCCTGGCACTGGCTGCCCAGGCGGGCATTCGGCCTGTGATTGTCTTGACCAAGGCCGATCTCACGGGTGACGCAGACCACTTCAAAGAGGCGGCCCGCGCATTGGATCCTGAGATCCAGATCGAATGCGTGGATGCGCGCGACCCGGATCAACTCACGGACCTACACCCCCTGTTTCCTCCAGGTGAGACAACTGCCCTGATAGGCGCCTCAGGCGTGGGAAAGTCCACATTGATCAACAGTCTGGCGGATGCGGACCAACCCACCTTCGAAGTCAGCACGTTTGACGGCAAGGGGCAGCACACCACCACGGCCCGATCCCTGCACCTGATGCCGGACGGCGGCCTGCTTCTGGATACACCGGGCATGCGAGAACTGCAGCTTGTCACCTGTGACCTGGGCATCGCCGCAGTGTTTCCGGATGTGGTGCAGTATCTGGATCAGTGCCGTTTCAACAACTGTCTTCACCAGTCGGACGCAGGCTGTGCCATTCGTGAGGCCCTGGAGTGCGGGACTCTGGATGCGGCGCGCTGGACGCGGTATCAGCAGTTGCAGGTAGAGCAGACCCAATACCTTGAAACGCTGGCCGCCCGAAACAGAAGAATACCCAGGCCTCGCAACCGGTAGTAGCCGGGGCCCACCTACTCGCCGTCCATGCGCTCTCCAGCCACGACCAGGACACTATGCGTCTTGGCCGGCGGCACATCACTGGCCCAGGGTTGGCAATAGGCATACAACAGTGTGGTGATTCCTGCGGCATTGGCCTTGTACGTCCATTCCTCGACACCTCCGGAACCGACGATACCGGGATCGTGGGCGGACGGCCTGTATTGATAGTCCGTCTGCTCAAGCCACTGGGGCAGCGCCCCGAGAAACAGCCAGGAAAAACCGGTTGTGGGATTGGAGTCCAGAGACACGGTAAACTCGTCACCCACCTTGACCTCGATCCGCTCTGACACTGGGACCTCTATACAGGGCCGCAGCAAGGGCACCCGTCTGAACCTCGCATCAAACGCCATACACATGATCGGCTTTTCATCCGGACCAGGCAGGCCAATATTATCTTCAGCCTGGCGCAGCCAATACGTGGCGATCGAGATTCTCGCCTCCATGACATCCTGACCTGTACAGTGGAGATCGGTTGAGCTGATCACAGTCAAGAACTGGCTCGGATGACCCTCTATGCCCTGATTGGGGCTGTAACCCAACACAGTCAATTGCCAATCAGAGCTTGGATCCTTTTTGGCCAGCCCCACAAACCTGGACTTCCCTTCACAGTCCGGCATGAGACTCGTGAGTGTTCGACAGCATGTTTGAAACTCCATCACGGCTGTCAACTGGTCGGGATTGTCTGCCTGGGCCGTGAGTGTCACGGTCTGGATCTGAGGCCCCTGGGGTGTGAAGACCGTCATGATCCACGCGCCTTCCAGGGAACAGGGCGGCGGTACAAAGGGGTCTCCCCCTTGAGCCATCACAGGCAGTGTGGGCCACACTGTCACACGCATGCCCACGACCCACGCCATCCCCAATAGAAGCCCGACCATGATGTTTTTCTTGCTGACCATAATTCATCCTCCAATATCATCAAACCATTGACGTTCTTGGTTGATACAAAACAACCCTCTACAAGTCTTCAACAGGCGGCGTCTGCGATGCTGATCTGGGGTGTCTGCTCCGTGATTGAACCTGTTCAGCATAACAAACTGCATCAGCATTGTCAACCAAAGGGCGAGCAGCAAGGCCTGTCGAAACTGCTGCAGCCGTCGGTCATCGGGCCACAATGAATGTCTCGTCCCAGGCCGTCTGTTCTTTGGATGCCTTACCGGTTTTGCGTTCTTCGCCCTGATTGTCTTCCAGGTCCTCGCCCACGCTGTACACCACATACCCCTTGTCCAGACGACGGAACCTCAGGGGCTGGCCGTCAAAGGGATCCAATGGCACACTGGCCATATAGGTGGGGACCAGGGAATCGAGTGTGTCAGGAACCTGCCCTGTGGCCAGGCGCAAACGTTCCACGGCCAGGGCTGTGCGTGCACAGAGTGAGTTGGCAACGACCCGTGATTCAAGCGCATAGAAACGATTAAGTGCAGGGCAAAAAATCCGGGCCAGCATGCCAAGCCTGGGTTGGTGTTCCGCTTGAACAGCACGCAGCCGAACCCTCGCCTCGGCACGGGGCAATGACAGGGCCTCTATACTGGCCTGTGTCACATTGATATACGACAACCCATCCAGATCATGCAGGCCCAGAAGCTTTCTCGGGATCATCGCAAGAGGCCACAGATCACCCGATTCATTGCTGGAAGAGAGCATGATCATTTCTTCGGTGTTTGCATTAAAGGCCTGGAGGGTAAAGCATCGCTCTCCGATCAGACTCTGTTTAAAGCAGTCGATAGACTCTATGGGCTCAAGTCTCGCCTCCAGTGCCTGGAGCTGCTCCTGGGTCAAGGCATGATCATTGAGTACCCCTTCGATCGACTCGATGCCCAATCGCCAAATCGTTGTCTTGACCAGATTGATCACTGTGAGAGGGGCCTTCAGAGAGTCTGCCAGCACAAAGTCCATCTCTATGGCCCTGACTGCCCCATCAACATCCCCCTGCTGAGATGCCACCCGACTGGCCAATCGCATCAACCTGGCGCAATCACGCGTTTCACTGAGCCAGGGCAGCTCCATGGCATGGCCACGTGAAAAATCAAGGGGACGAAAACAGGGTCCATACCCTGCGCCGTCATACAACAGGTCCAGACAGGCGTCATTATCCTTTAAATAAGCTTTGGCTTGCTGTAAATGCAGCGGCGTCCAGGCCTCTCCACGTTGGTAATCGATGTCCCTGCCATAGCCTGGCAGGTTCGCATCGGCCTGTTTATCCCATGTCACAAGTGCCTGAAACGCACTCAAATACACAGGCCAGGCATTGTTCACATCTTCAGGACGCGATGCCTGATACCAGGCATCCATGTCCAACAGACTCATGGGATAGCCCTGGGCCTGGAGTGCCTCAATTCTCTGCATGAGTTGATTGTGGACATGAAACCTGAACACACCAAACGCGGCCAGCCCTCCCAGACATAGCACCAGCAAAATGGTCCGCTTTTTCAGACCCCGCCTGCCTGGCTGTTTCTGATGCGTCATAGAGTCTCCTGGTCTCAATTTGTTTGTCATACCACCCCCATATGACGGGTTCAGACCGGGTTTGTTAAGAAATAAATTGGCCAAATTCATCACACGCCCGGACAGCCATACCTTTTGCTTGACGATTCAAAACCGTTTCTATATATTAACAACCTGTCAACAAACTGACAATCACGGTCATGAGGATGTACGAATGAAACCCAACAATCTGCAGCGTTATCATGTGCCCAATCTGGAGCGGGCCATCGGTATCGTGGAATTACTGGCCGACCACCCGGATGGTTTGAACATGATCGAGATTGCAGGGCGCATGGAGATCCCCAACAACAGTGTCTATCGCATCACCTCCACACTGGTGAGCCACAAATATCTCATCCGTGATGATGATTCAAAGCGTTTTCGTCTGAGCCGCAAGTTTCTGGCCCTGGGCTATGCGTCCATCAATGAAAAAAACGTGGTGGAGTTGTCCATGGACATCATGCGTCAGTTGCGCGACGTGACCCGGGAAACCGTGCTGCTGGGCACGCTGCTGGACGATGCCATGGTGGTACTGGAACAGGTGCCTGGCACGCATCCCTTCAAGTTCATGCTGGATGCAGGGTCCAGGGTGCTCCTGCATACCTCTGCACCGGGCAAGGCCCTGCTGGCATTTCTGCCGGCCTCGGAACAGGCTGCCATCCTCGCACGACTCACGCTGACCCGATTCAATACCCGAACCATCACGCGTAAGTCTCATTTTAAAAAGGAATTAGAGCAGGTTCGCAAAAATGGCTATGCCGTGGATCGGGGAGAACAACTGGAGGGTGTGCACTGCATTGGCGCGCCCATCATGAATCAGCATGGGTACCCCATCGCAGCCATCTGGATCACCGGCCCGAGCGAACGTGTCCAGGAGTCCTCTTTCGAGGATCTGGGTGAGGCGATTCGGTCTCACGCCCAAAAGATTTCCCAGCGTTTTGGCCATAATTTACTGTGAGCGATCAAACGACCTGAGTCCCAAATGACAACAAACAACGAAAAAAAAGACCCTGCCATGTCCCCTCTGGGATCCGTGGCTGAATTGGTGGAGATTGCCGGGCGCACACCCGCATCTACAGTTATCATCCCTGGCGGAAGCAGAATCGAAGACCTCCGTCTGGTCGAAGCCGCCAGGGACCACGGCATCGTGAACCGGGTCATCCTGGTAGGCCGATCCGCCCTGATCCACCAGGCAGTGGATGAGTGCGGCATTAGCATCGACCCCTGCGACATCGTGTATGCAGACACAGACGAGGAAATCGCCAGAACCACAGTCACGCGCATTCAGGAAGGCGATGTGGACATTGTGCTCAAGGGCAATATTTCCACGCCCATCCTCAATCGGCATATGCTGGCCCTGGCCCAGCGCCCCACAGTCACCCTGGCCTCGATTTTCGACGCAGACACCATTTCAGCGGGGCGCCCCATACTCCTGACGGATGCGGGTATCACGACGGTATGCAGTTTTGGCCGCATGATCGACATGATCCACAATGCCGTGGATATCGCTCGCACAGTCATGGGTCTGGATTGCCCCAGAGTCGCCGTTCTCTCGGCCAATGAAAAACAGATTCCTTCGCTGGGATCGACCTGGATGGGGCTTGAACTGGCCAAGCTGAAATGGTCTGATTGTGTGGTGTGCGGCCCTCTCTCCTTTGATCTCGCCACAAGCCCGGATTCCGTGTCCGTCAAGGGCATGCCGGACCTGCCGGGCGCAGAAACCGTGGCCGGTCAGGCGGATATCCTGGTGTGCCCGGGCATCGATTCCGCGAATATCCTGTACAAGGCCATATCAGCCATGGCCAAATATGGTGAGGCCTCGATTGCAGGCATTACCGTGGGATTTAGCATTCCCTATGTGATCCTGTCCAGGTCAGACACCCTGGATACGCGCCTGGAGTCCATTGCCCTGTGCAGTATTTATCGACAACGTTCCAGCCTGATTTCTGAGTCCAGGGGCCCTGTTGCGGAGGCTCCGTCCCAAACGAAACATAGGTTACTGACCGTCAATCCGGGATCCACGTCCATGAAAGTGGCTGTATTCGATAATGACCAATGTATAGATCATTTCGAAATCCCGCTTGCGCCCTGCGCCAGCGAACCGCTGCCATACCGCCAGGCAGCCATCCAGGACGTGACTCGACAAATCTGTAACCAACTAAAAGAAAAAGAGTTGGCTGATTTCACTGCCGTCTCCGCTCGAGGCGGGTTTCTGCCGCGTCCAGAGACAAAGCTGCCGGTCGGCACGTATCTGCTGGCCCATGTGCATCAGGGCAGGGTGACTGTGGCGCAGGATATTCTGATCGGCTCATTGAACTGCCCGGAACAGGCGCACATGAGCAACCTCGGCGCGCCCATGGCAGCGCAACTGGCAGACCATTTCAAGATACCGGCCTATATCGTGGATCCTGTGGTGGCGGATGAATTCGAACCTCTGGCAGAGATTTCCGGATATCAGGGCATCACACGTAAAAGCACGGCCCATGTACTCAGCATCCGCATGGCGGCGCGTAAAGCAGCGAAGGCCGCAAGACGTCCTCTGGACGATATGAATCTGGTGATCGCACACCTGGGCGGCGGCATCACAGTGGCCACGGTCAAGCAGGGCAAAATCACGGACAACAGCATCGCCCTGCTCGGCGAAGGCCCGTTCTCGCCCTGCCGTGCAGGCCAGCTGCCTCAAAAGGAACTGATCGACCTGTGCTACAGCGGCCGGTTTACACGTGAGGAACTGATGCGTGAGCTCACGCTCAATGGCGGCGTGCAGTCCTATCTGGGTGAGCACGATATGGCTGCCGTCGAAAACCGGATCCATGCGGGCGACGAACAGGCCCGACTGATCGTGGATGCCATGGTGTACCAGATCGCCAAACAGATCGGCGCAGCCTTTACAGCAGCAGAATGCCGTGCCGAATGCATTGTCCTGACCGGCGGTATGACGCGCAGCAGTCTGATCCGAAACAGCCTGAGAAAACGCGTGGGGCGCCTGGCCCCGATCCTCGTGTACCCCGAGGACCTGGAAATGGAGGCCCTGGCCCAGGGGGCCATGGAGGTGTTATGTGGTCGGGTGAAACCGCATCAGTACAAATTGAACAATATTACGTAAGGAAATCTCGCACATTCTTTGGAGTCACAGTAAAATGGCTGATCCCATGAAAACAGTATGGATATTGAAGACATCAGTGGTGGATCGATCCGGCGCACTGACCAGTATAGCCTCGGCTTTCAGCAATCAGGGCATCAGTCTGGATGCTGCTGTCGGTTTTGGCGCACTGAAAGACCACATCAATCAAGGCAGTGTGGTGGTGGCATTCCACGGGACTGAAGAAGAAAAGGACATTATGGTCCGGCGGATTCAAAGACTGCAAAAAGTAACCCAGGTACAGTGGATTAAAGACACGCACGAGGATTTCAAACAGGCCCTGTTGGATCTGGCGACTCGTCTTGAATCCCTATAACAAGGATTTATGTGACAAGGAGTTTTTTATGACGCAGGCAACATTTCATCATTTCGGCGTACCAGTGAGTACCACGCAGGAAAACGAGGTCTATCTCGAGGGTGCCAAGGTCTATATTACAGATGCTGAGACACACCCGTACAGGATCGAATACCTTCGTTTTGAGGCGGGCAGCCCCATGCATGCAGACGTGCAACACAATGCCCACGCCGCCTTCATGGTGGACGACCTGGATGCTGCACTTGCCGGAAAAGATGTGATCGTGCCGGCGTTTGACGCGACGGATACACTGCGTGTGGCGTTCATCAATGACGCGGGCGCAGTGATCGAACTCATGCAACAGAAGTAGATAAAACAGGTTCTCGGTTCACAGTTCACGGTTAAAAAAGGTTCCTCCTGCCAACCGTGAATCTGGAACAGATACCAAGAGGAAAGGACAAACCAGAATTATGAAAAAGTTTATCAACGACCCGACCCATTTAACTGCCGAACTGCTTGAGGGCATGGCCATGGCCTACCCCCAAAAGATCAAACTCGAATCTGAAAAACTCGTATGTCGTGCGAAACCCAAGTCCGCAGACAAGGTGGCCTTGGTCACGCTGGGCGGCTCCGGCCATGAGCCTGCACTCCAGGGATGGGTCGGCACCGGCATGCTCGATATCTCTGTGGTGGGAGACATCTTTGCAGCCCCCGGTCCGCCCAAGGTCCTTGAAGCCTTCCAGAAGGTCAAACGCGAGGCAGGGATCCTGCTTGTCACCTTGAACCATGCCGGCGACGTCATGAGTGCTGACATGGCCAAACAGATGGCAGAGGCCGAAGGTATTACTGTCAAGGAAATCATCACCACCGAAGAGATCCGTCCCAGTGCAGACGAAGAGGGTCGCGGTCTGGGCGGTTGTATGCTGGTCTACAAGATCGCCGGTGCAGCCGCAGAAAAAGGCATGACCCTCGATGACGTCTATCGCATTGGTGACAAGGTCAACAAGAACATGGCCACCATAGCGGTGTTGTCCGAGATTGCCACGCATCCCTCCACCGGCGGCGAGTGCGGCGAGATGGGCGAGCAGGAAATGGAGATCTGCGCAGGCCAGCATGGTGAAGGCGGCGGCGTACGCATGGACATGAAATCTTCAAAAGACACGGCGGAACTCCTGGCTGGCAAGGTCGTGGAGAAACTGGGGCTCACCAAGGGCGACGAGATCCTGCTGATGGTCAACGGGTCCGGCAAGACCACGCTCATGGAGATGCTCATCACGTTCCGTGACGCCGCAAAATTCTTCGAAGCCAAGGGCATCAAGGTCGTTCGTGGAGAAACCGGTGAATTCCTCACGGTGCAGGAGGCTGCAGGATATCAGTTGATCGCACTCAAATTTGACGCGGAAACCAAGGCCCTGTGGGATGCCCCCTGTGACACCCCCTACTATACAGTCGCTTAATCATGATGAGGAAAAGTTCGCAATGTCGACGTTTGATAAATCAACGCTTATCCGGATGCTGAAGCAGGCCGAGGCCAATATTGACACAGAACATGAGGCCCTGTCCAAGCTGGATGCCCTCACTGGGGATGGTGATCATGGAATCACCATCCAGCGGACCATGAACGCCGTGGGTAAGGCCCTGGACGATGGCATGGACAAGCCTCTGGCCGATCTTTTGAAGGCCGTGGCCATGAAGGTCATGATGTGTGACGGCGGATCCACCAGCCCGTTGCTGGGCTCCTATTTTCTGGGCCTCGCCTCCGCTGCCACGGCAGACGAACTGACCGCAGCACAGACAGCCGCCCTGTTTCAGGCCGGTCTTGATAATTTCTCCAAGACCAGCAAGGCCAAACTCGGTGACAAGACCATGATGGACGCATTGCTGCCTGCGACTGAGGCCCTGGTCCAGGCCCTCCATGACGGTGGGGACATCCCGTCTGCCTTTTCTGCAGCATCGGCGGCTGCCGCCCAGGGGGCAGAAAAGACCAAGGACTACGTGGCAAAACTGGGCCGTGCTCGAACCATGGGCCAGCGTGCCATCGGCCATTATGATCCGGGTGCCGTGAGCATCTCGCACATATTCCGTGGCTTTGCAGAGGCCGTTAACTAGCAGAACTTTATACAAAAAGTTCTGGGTATTCAGTTTTCAGTAGACAGTAGACAGAAATAAAATACATTTCTGGCCCTGTGTTCTTGAAAGCTATAGAAGTCGAATCACTAACACAGAGTCACAAAAAGGAGAACATGCATTATGGCTGATCTTGATGATATCAGAGACGGCAAAAACTTTGGCCTGGGCCAGGACGTCAAAAGTCGGGGCTTCTATTTAAAGGGGTGCGACAATATGGGATGGGGCATGAAGGAACGCATGTCCCGCATTTTCAGACCGGGGTCCGGCAGAACGGTCATGCTGGCGTTTGATCACGGCTTTATTATGGGACCGACGTCCGGACTCGAGCGCATCGATCTGAC
Source organism: Phycisphaerae bacterium (assembly GCA_021736645.1). Lineage (GTDB taxonomy): Bacteria > Planctomycetota > Phycisphaerae > Sedimentisphaerales > Anaerobacaceae > JAIPFM01. Next base: position 24,357 of record JAIPFM010000054.1, read on the forward strand.
CATTGTGCCGATCGCGCCCTACGCAGACTGCCTGATGGCGACCCGCGGCATGCTCCGCACGTCCATCCCACCGGAATTGAACAAGCCGATCTGCCTCCGGTCCGACGCAGGCACTTCGATCCTGACGGAACTGAATCACAATGTGATCATCGATGTGGAGGACGCCATTCGTATGAATGCCTCTGCCATGGCGATCATGGTGACCGCAGGAGATCCTGCCACAGAGGCCAAGACCTTTGCCAATCTGTACAACCTCGTCGATGCCGGACAGAAGTACGGCATTCCTGTGATGGGCGTGACAGCCGTGGGCAAGGACATGGCGCGTGATGCGCGTTACTTTGGCTTGGCGTCACGTATGTGTGTTGAAAACGGAGCCAACATTGTCAAGACCTACTACTGCGAAGGCTTTGAGCAAGTCGTGGCAGCCTGTCCGGTGCCCATCGTCATTGCCGGCGGCAAAAAACTCCCAGAGCTGGAGGCCCTTGAACTGGCGTACAATGCCATTCAGGCAGGCGCAGCCGGCGTGGATATGGGGCGCAACGTGTTCCAGTCAGACCATCCCGCTGCCATGATCCAGGCCGTGGGCGCCGTGGTACACGACAACGAAACACCGGCCAAGGCGTACGACCTCTATCAGACACTCAAGGCCCAGGCAAACTAGAGAAAGCTTCCATGGCATCCGTGAACAGCCGAGACATGCTGCGTCTGACTCTAGGAGCCTGTCGAAGAATCCGACAGGCTCCTGGGGGCCATGGCCTCGACTGCGTTGATCACTTCCGCCTGTTCTAGATTTCAAGAAGGAGACTCACCATGACTCTCAGCCGCGATGCCTTTAAACACATCAAGAATGAAGAGGTCTATCACGCCGATGGCAGCTTTGATGCAGACAAGGCCAAGCAGATCTACTACAACATGATGGCCTATCACCACTACCCCATTGTCCCTCGCCTCAAGGGCGAAGAATTCTGGGCCGTGGATTTCGGCCTGGGGAAGTTCACGGAAGTGGGCATGGCCGGGATCTTCTGGGTCAACAGTCTGGAAGGCAATTACTTTGGTCACGAAATCTATCTGCTCCCGGGCCAGATGATCCCGGAACACAGCCACACGCGTACGGATCAGGCCGGCCCCAAGATGGAGGCCTGGCAGGTGCGTCATGGGTCCGTACGCATTTACAGCACGGGCGAACCCACCCCCGGGGTGGCCGACCACATCCCTCCCCTCCATCGAGACATTGCGGTCGCGCGCATGGAAAGGGAACTGCTGCCGGGCGAGGTGGGTACGCTGAACCAGGCCGGGCACATGCACTGGATGCTCGGTGGACCTGAAGGCGGCATAGTCACTGAATACGCCACCTACCATGATGGGAATGGGCTTCGCTTTACCCATCCCAAGGTAAGTTTATAGTGAGATCTTGCACCGCTTACAATCGAGTGACAAGGCAACCCGAAACCCATGACTCGACCCACAAGATCTCGTCGGTTCAGACCGAGGTCTTGCAGGTCAATCAAGACGCTTTATTGGATGACTGATATGAAACGATTTGCAGCAACCGCCTTGATGTTAATCACCCTGGCAGGTTTGGGCTGCCGCATGCAGCACACGCCTGATGACGATATGGACGACATGGAGATGCTGCCCTGCCTCACCCCCACGTCAGCCGTGACAAACCAGGACGCGCAACCCGACATGCCGATGTTTGCCAAAAACTCACCGTTTGACGCAAACCAGGGGCCGCTGCTGAACGTGGAACCTGAGAGAATGCTGTGGGCCAAGTCCTGTCTGTATGAAAAGGCGCCCGACCTGGTGGTGGAAAAATGGCTGACCGACAAACCGGAAATTCAGGGCAAATGCGTTCTCATCGAGTTCTGGGCCACCTGGTGCCCCCCCTGTCGGAGATCCATTGGCCTGCTCAATGCACTGCACAAGCAGTATGGCAAAGACCTCGTGGTCATTGGCATTTCAGATGAAACCGAGGCCGCCGTTCGCCGCCTGAAGACCCCCTCGATTGAATATTTTTCTGCGATTGACACGCAGCACCGCATGAAGGATCAACTGGAAGTCAGAGGGATTCCCCATATTATCATTCTGGAGCCCGAGGGATACGTGGTCTGGGAAGGATTCCCATTTCTCAAGGGATACGAACTCACCCACAACATCGTTGAAAAAATACTGCAAATCGCCAAGGAAGAGACTCGCTAGAGTCAAGTCTGTGCACCAGAGGAGCGTTTCATGAAACACAATCATCTCACACCCGTCAACATCGCTTTGCTTACACTGGTCCTGGTCGGCCTGAGCCCGCTCATGGCAGCTGATGTCACCTACCTGTCACCTTCGGCCCTGATCGCCACGTCCGACCAGGCTTCTTTGATCGTGGCGGAGTCCGGCGCCAATCGACTGACCCTGGTGAATCGAGCCTCCGGTGACATTACAGCCCACATCGCCCTGCCCTTTGCGCCGAGCGGCCTGTGTCTGGGGTCGAATGAGACCCGGCTGTATGTCACAGGGGGGGGCGCTCACGGCAGGATCGCAGCGGTCAACCTGACCACGCGTCGAATCGCACAGACCGGCTCACTGGGTCACACCCCCACGGCGCCGGTTCTCAGCCGGGACGGCAACACCCTCTATGTCTGCAACACGTACAACAACACTGTGGCAGTGGTGCGTGCCCGGGACCTCACGGTCATCACACAGATCCCGGTCGACCGGGAACCCGTGGCGGCCCAATTGACCCGGGACGGCAACAGTCTCTTTGTCCTGAATCTGCTGCCCAGCATGCGATCGGACCAGGATTACACCGCCGCGGTACTCTCGGTGATCGACACCCGCCAGAACCGGGTGAGCGCGTCGATTGGTATGCCCAACGGCACCATCCACCTTCGCGGCATCTGCCTGTCACCGGACGGTCAATACGCCTATGTCACGCACATCCTGTCTCGGTACACAGTCCCAACCTCGCAGCTGCAGCGGGGCTGGATCAACACCAATGCCATGACCGTCATCGATACCGGAACCCAGCGCATCGTCAATACCGTGCTCCTGGACGACGTGGACAATGGCGCAGCCAATCCCTGGGGCATCACCTGCACGGCCGACGGACAGTGGATCGCCATCACCCACGCGGGCACCAACGAAATCAACCTGGTGGACCGGGACCAGCTGCATGAGAGGCTGGACCGGGCGGCCAAGAAGGAGCGAGTGACAGAAGTCACACAGAGTGCCGACGATGTCCCCAATGACCTGTCCTTTCTCACGGGCGTCAAGCAGCGTATCGGGCTCAAGGGCATTGGCCCCCGCAGTCTGGTCGCAATCGGTGACATCCTGTACGCCGCAGAGTACTTCACAGATTCCCTGGCCGTGGTCGACACGGCCCCACAGCCCGTGACAGCCACGGCCATCCCACTCGGCCCCATGCCGATCATGTCCCAGGTTCGGGACGGGGAGATGCTCTTCAACACCGCCACCACCTGCTTCCAGCAGTGGCAGAGTTGTGCGAGTTGTCACACGGAAGACGCCCGGTCCGATGGACTCAACTGGGACCTGCTGAATGACGGCCTGGGCAATCCCAAGAACACCAAGAGCCTGCTTCTGTCGCATCAGACACCCCCGACCATGAGTCTTGGCGTGCGAGCATCTGCTGAGGTGGCAGTGCGGGCGGGTATCCGTTACATTCAGTTTGCCCAGCGTCCGGAATCAGAGGCCCTGGCCCTGGATGCTTTCCTCAGGAGTCTGACGCCCCTGCCCAGCCCCCATTTGGTCAACGGCAAACCCAGCGAGTCTGCCGAACGCGGCCGGGCGGTATTTGACAAGGCGGGTTGTGTGCATTGCCATTCAGGCCCCATGCACACCAATCTCAAGTCGTTCGATGTGGGCACGGGCGTGGATCGGGAAGCGGGCATGGCCTTTGATACGCCCACGCTCGTAGAAATCTGGCGTACAGCCCCTTACCTGCACAACGGCAGTGCGACCACCCTCATGGACGTATTGACCACGTTCAACCCTGCCAACAAGCACGGAAAGACGTCGGATCTGACAAAACAGCAGCTCACAGACCTGGAGGCGTTCTTGCTGTGTCTCTAATCCATACCAGTGACAATCGAGGGATCCAGCCCTTCGGGCCACCCACGCAAGGCAGGGGGCAGGATTGGCTCCTGATTCTTGACGATGCGGACAAACGATTTCCGCGTCAAAGGCTGGCACCCAGGGCTCGGCCTGCGGCGTAGGCCCTGTCTTGGTCCTTGTCTCTGAGTGTTTCGTCCTGGGTATCCGCCACCATGCCAAAGTACAGGGCCTTGTACACCTTTGCAGTCAGACAGTCGGCTGCCTGCTTCAGCACCTTGAGCGAGTTGGGCATAAGCCACCTCCCCATGAAGGCAGGACAGGCACTGGAGGTCACGAGTATGGCCTGCTTGGTCTTGGTCTTGATTCGGGGTTTGGGATACGCATGAGATTCCCAGGGCCAGTGTGCCGTACAGACCAGACGCTCGATAAAACGTTTCATCAGGGCAGTCACCGTGCCAAAGTTGATGGGCGATGCCAGGACCACGACATCGGCCTCGTCAATTCGTTGAAGAATACCTTCCATGTCATCCTTGAGTACGCATTGCCCCCGCTGCTCACCCGGGACCTGTGTACAGGCCCGGCAATTCGTACAAAACTCAATATGGGTATCAAGCAGATGCACCATTGAGGTTTGAACCCCCTCGGCCTCGAGCCCTCTGAGAACCTCGGACACGGCGCAGTCAATGACCCTGCCCTTTCGATACGTCCCCACAATGGCCACAGCCGATTTTGCCATACAACCGCCTTCACATAACATTGAATTGTGCTTCATGATTGTTCGAGTGGCACAGTGTAACTGAAAACGTCCTGAAAATCGACCCCAATTTCATGAAGGTGCCCCAGGGCAAGGGCGTGGTGTTTCACGGGCCGCGTCTGTCTCGTCCTTCATATCGATCATGAAGAATTCAGACACGAAACCATTGGCAGGTGTCTGAAAGATCTCTCTGGGTGCTGCCACCTGCTGCGTGACTCCCTCATGGAGCACACACACGCGATCTCCCATATATACGGCCTCGGCCTGGTCGTGCGTGACCCATACACAGCTTCGATGGCGTGTCTTGTGCCAGGCCAGGATCATGTCACGCAGCTCCCTGCGCAGGGGCGCATCCACGTGGCTGAGCGGTTCATCGAATAACGTGACCCGTGCGTCACGTACCAGGGCCTTGCCGATACCCACGCGCTGCCTCTGGCCTGCGGACAGTGTGACAGGTTTGCGCGTCAGGAGTGTCTCGAGATGCAGCCCCCTGGCGGTCTCCTGCACGCGATGACGAATCTCTGCCCTGGACACACGGGCCATCTTCAGGGCAAAGGCCATGTTCTGAAACACGGTCATGTGAGGATAGAGCGGGCTATTCTGAAATACCATGGCCACGCCCCGTTCGTGCGCAGGTTGTGCTGTCACGTCCTGCCCCTCAATCTCAATGCGCCCGGAGGTCACAGACTCCAGACCGGCCACAAGGCGCAGCAGCGTCGTCTTGCCTGAGCCGCTGGGACCCACCACGGCCATAAACGCACCGGCCTCCAGGGTGAGTGTCACGTCCTTCAGGGCCATCACCTGGCCGGTATACTCTTTGGTCAGACGGTTCAGAGATAGACAAGTCATCCAGAATCTCTCAAATGGTATAGTTCAATGTGTGATTTGAAATCAGCTCTATGCAATGTCCTTTTGATGGAGGCTCCTAAACTAAACACTGAAAACTGAAAACCAGCCCCCCGGGCTAGAATATACGGCGTCGAAACAGAGACAGGGCTCGAATCGCAAAGCCAAAACCAATGGCACTATACACGCAAGACACCTTTAAAACAAGCCAGAGGCTATCCCAGAGATCTTTCTTACCCCCTTCCCAGTCGAATTGGTACGGAAAGCTGTTTCTGGCGCAGCCGTAGGCAATGTTGCCGGCCTGTATGAATGGATTCCAATTGATGCAGGTGTTCATCATACTGTGGTTCGACTGCCGATTGATTTCCGAGAGAATGGCAAACATAATGGGAAGCACAAGCCAGATCACAAGTGGCACCATGAAATTGCACACCACAGCCGTGGTGGTTCTTCGCAGGCGTGCACTCCAGTACAGCCCCAGGCCCAGGATCAGGTTGATCACGCCCAGGGCCACGGGCACCTCAAGAACCAGGACCACGGGATGAACGATGCCGCACAGGCAAAATATGAACAGATGACCAAACAGCAATCCCCAAACAGGCAGACTCCACCGCAGCATGGCCAGGGCCTTGCTCACCAGGATCTGCCAGTCCGTCTGGGCCGTGCCCAACAGGATCGGCCAACTGCGTGCCTCCTTTTCAGAGGTAATGGGCGTCGCCGTGATCACGATGGTCACCAAGGCCGCCAGAATGGTGTACATGCAGCTCATGCTGGCATGCATGCCTCTGTTGCCAAAATCCCCCTCCACACCAATGGCCGTATAGATCAGAGCCAACACCCCCACCACAGCCACCCTCTGGAGGTTCTTTCGAAAGCGAGTCTTGCCACCCAGCACCGGTATGCGCAGGTCCTTCCACAGCACAGGCCAGTTGCCCATATGGCGGAGCCGCCAGAACTGGCGAACTGACATGACAGGCTTTGCCTTGCCCTTTTTGAGTGAACCGGTGTCACCCGCAATCTGACGCAGTGCCACCTTGCGCACGCGAACCGTACACCAGAAAAGCAGCAGACCCGATCCGGCCAGTAGAATCGCACAGTGGACTGGCCAGTATGTCACCATGCCCGCCATCATGGCACTGGGGGACATGAGCCACTGCGTGGCAAAGGCCATCATGGCGTAGGGGTTACTGACCAGGAAAAAGGGCAGCCACACCTGTTCCTGGATACGAAGGAACTGATCCAGAAACCAGACCACCAGAAACGGAATCAGGGCAAACAACGCGCCCAG
>JAIPFM010000055.1 GCA_021736645.1 Phycisphaerae bacterium
ATGTTTTCACACATGGCCAGTGCAGCACGCGTGTGGTCAATCTGTTCCCTGTCCGGTTCGCGATGGCGCATGGCGAGCTGCTGATCCTTGTGCGCAGTCCACCATGGATCCGGGACCTGCATGGGTGAGTGGGGCGTATTGTAGGCAAGGTACAGAAAAAAAGGCGTGTTCGCTTTTTCGGTCATGAAGGTCATGGCCTGATTGGTAAAGTCGTCGATCATGAAACCGTCACCCTGGACGAGCCTGCCGTTGTGTTCCAGAGGCGGACTGAAATAGTCGCCCCAGTGGCCCGAGCAGAATCCGTAGAATTCATCAAACCCCCGGGCATTGGGATGGTAGGGATACTGCATACCATTGTGCCATTTGCCATAGGCTGCTGTGGCATAGCCTGCGGCCTTGAATGTCTGGGCAATGGTCATTTCGTCCAGATCGATCCGTTCCCCGCCTGCAGACGTGCTGTACACACCGCTTCGCGGATGATATCGACCTGTGAGGAATTCCGCCCTGGTGGGCGAGCATACAGGACACACATAGAATCGATCGAAACTCACACCGTCTCTTGCCAGAGAATCAATATGCGGTGTGGCAAGATTGACATTGCCATTCATGCTCAGGTCCCCCCAGCCCTGGTCGTCCGTGAGGATGACGATGATGTTGGGGCGAGTCTGTGCGTACAGGGAACCCGTCATGAACAACGCACAAAGTACCAGCAGAGATCGACTGCGTGAGATGTGTATCATGTTTGCTCCTTACCTGACACGGTTTTTCAGGGCGACCATGCGCCCCTTGATCACACTCTTGAGCACGCGACCCAAGGTAAATCTGACTGGAATGAGGTCCGGGATCTCGAAGTCCGTGAGGCAGGTGATGTCGGACCAGGGGACGCCCACCATGTGCACCTGATCATCCGAGGGGCAGCCATAGTGCATGGCCCGGGCAGCCTGGACAATGGGCAGTTTTTCTCGGGGCAGGCCCACAAGCCTGGCGCAGGCACGTTCTACAGCAATCGGATCTGCGCCGGCTATGAGCCAGTGCAGGGGGCGGGGGCGTCCGTTGATGGGGCCGTTCCGGTCCATGCCCACGATGCCGTCCACGAGGTTGAGTACAGGAGGAATCGCAGCATACACATGAATCAGAAATCTCGCAAATTGGGCCATGGACGCACCCCGGGCAAAGTGCCAGTAAGGCTTTTGCTTGCCGCTGACGCAGCCGAACATGTTCTTGATGGCAAAGGTGCCCACCATCTGCTGGTGCGCCTTGAGCTTGGGGAGATTGAAAATGGCGTGCGCATCCAGGGCATGGGCACTGAGGCCCACACGCGTGTGCCCCAGACCAATGGCCGTGATGCGAGGCGTGTCCAGCTGGATCAGGTCAATACCCAGGTGTTTCAAGGGATCTTCCAGATCCTGCGCCCTGGCACAGGCAAGAACACCGCCCCAGGCAGGGGAATCCCCGACAAAAGGCCGGGCGCCGTAGTCCTTGAGCAGTCTGGCTGCGGCAAGAATGACCGACGTGTGGGTCTGGACGGCCTGATCTGCAGGGCGGGGGGCAATAAAATTGGGTTTGATCAGAACACGATCCCCTGGCTTGACCAGGCTTTCAAGGCCGCCCAATGTGTCGATCTGCTGCATCATGGCCTGTTGAACCGTGTCCAGGTCATAGCTGCTGCAATGGGTAAAAGCGACGGAATAGGGATTCATAGAGGTCCGTTATTGAATGCTGGTACAGAGGATCACAAAGACCCTGACTGTGGGCTTGGTGGTGCGCATGCCGCCGACGCGTGAAGGCTCAAATACGCGACCGCTGGGATTTAAGAAGAACAGGCCGCCCAATGAAGAGATATCTCCGTAAAACTCTTCCGGACCGAGCAGGAACACGTCTCCCGGCACCATGCGAACTGTGAATGAGGACGATAGAAATGCCGCTTCATACTGACTGGCCAGCTGCTCCAGTTTTTCAATGCCCTTGTGAGACGGCACTGTCACCATGGGATACCCCACGACTTGATCTGGATACGGGCTGCCCTGGCTTTTCTGAGCCCTTAATCTCAGATTCAGCCGTCCGGGGCCCACCACAGCGCTCTTGGTGGCACCCTTCATGTCCAGAAAGGAGATGGTCTGACGTCCAGGCAGGGCAGTCACCAGGAGATCCGAGTCATAGTCTTCTGCCAGAATCATGGAAAAGGTTCCGATTTTTTTTGCCTCAGCCTGCTCCAGATTACCAAAAATCCAGGACAGCTTGTCCATTCGCGTCCGTGAAAACTGGAAGCCATTGCCTTGAAAACTCAGGGCGTTTTTGAACCGAATCGCCTGTTTGCTCAGGGGGTTCCACACAGGCACGAGTGTTTTGACCTGATCCACAGGGACTTCATAGTAGTAGACATCCAGGTTGATGCCTGTCAACTGCTGGGCCGGACTGCTGTCCGGCTGCCCTGAAGACACCAGATCTGACAACTGGACCTTTTCCCACATAGGGGGCGGCTCTGTGGCCGCCTTTTTACAGCCAGTGAGTCCCGCACCCATGGCAAGTACGATCAGGATTAAGTGAGTCTTCCTCATACAGTCTAGGGTAGCGATTACGCACAGGCCTGTCAATTCTGTGTCTGGTTCGACAGGCAATTTACTTGACCCTAGACAGGGTTTTGTATTAAATATGACCCCTGTATCTTTTAAGACATGAACTTTTAGCCATATTAAGGACAATATCTTATGAAAACCAGTCAACGAGCGCAGAGTGTGCCCGCCTCCATGACCATTGCAGTGACAGCACGGGCCAAGGAACTCAAGGCCCAGGGCGTGGATGTGGTGGGATTTGGTGCAGGCGAGCCGGATTTCGACACGCCGGAGTATATCAAGGATGCGGCGATTGCTGCCATCAAGTCAGGTAAGACCAAATATACAGCGGCCTCCGGTATCCCGGAGCTGCGTCAAGCCATTGCCGACAAGTTCAAACGGGACAACAACCTGGACTACACGGCTGAGCAGGTGATTGTGAATGTGGGGGGCAAGCACTCTGTGTATGAGGCCATGCAGGCCGTGCTGGATCCTGGCGATGAAGTGATTCTGCCGACACCCTATTGGGTAACCTATCCCGAGTGTGTGAAGCTTGCAGATTCCGCGCTCAAGGTGGTTGAGACGGACAAGGCCAATGAGTACAAGATGACGCCTGATCAGCTCAAAGCAGCGATCACTGAAAAAACGGCCATGGTCATCATTAACTCACCCAGCAATCCGGGCGGCTTTACCTATACGCCGGATGAACTCAGGGCCCTTGCCAAGGTGCTTGAAGGGACCAATATCTACGTCATGTCTGACGAGATTTATGAACGACTGATCTATGGGGACACGAAGTTCATCAGTTTTGCCGCACTGAGCGAGGATGCCTATAACCGCACCATCACCCTGAATGGGCTGAGCAAGGCATTTTCCATGACAGGCTGGCGTTTGGGATATACGGCCGGCCCGTTGAATGTGATCAAGGCCATGGGACGCCTTCAATCCCACATGACCTCCAATCCTGTGACATTTGCCCAACATGCAGCAGTCACGGCCTTTGGCCCGGAATCCGATCAGGCCATTGAGACCATGCGCGTTCAATTTGAAAAGCGTGCCAAGGTCATGGCGGATCGCCTCAATCGGATAGAGGGTATTGAATGTGCCGCCCCGACTGGGGCTTTCTACTGTTTTCCTGATGTATCTGCACATTTTGGTCGATCTATTAATGGGACCAAACTGTCCAATAGCATGGATTTTTCACAGGCCCTGCTGGAACAGGCGAATGTGGCAGTGGTACCTGGTGTGGCTTTTGGATGCGATAACAATGTGCGTCTGAGCTTTGCCTGTTCACTCGAGCAGATCAATAAGGGGTTAGACAGACTGGAACAATGGCTAAAATAACACAGAGCGAATCAAACGATCCCGGGCAACAGATCGACTTGTCAACTCAGTGCAAGCACGCGTCCCTATCCGGATGGCTGGTGATGGTCGGCTGGATAGGGATGATCGTTTTTGCATTTCATGCCAGTACGCATATGGTGGCAGCAGGCGACACCTGGGTGGCCATGGCGTGCGGGCGTCACTTTGTGAACCATGGTGTGGACACAGTGGAGCCTTTCAGTGTCAATGCCCACAAACCGGGCCCTACAGAAGAAGAGATCATGACCTGGCCTGCCTGGGCGCAGTCCCTGACCAAGACGGTGGGGCTCAAGACCGTACAAAAATGGCACCCCACAGGCTGGGTCAACCAGAATTGGCTCACCCACGTGATTTTTTACAAACTGGCCACCACGCTGGGCTCTGAAGACAAGCCGTTTTATGACGCGCTGGTGTACTGGAAGTTTGCCCTGTACTTTTTGACGGTCTTTTGCGTATACGCCATCGCGCGTGTTCAAAAAGTCACACCCCTGCTGGCAGCCGCGTTTGCAGCATTTGCCATGTTCATTGGCCGCTCGTTTCTTGATATTCGGCCTGCGGGCTTTTCCAATCTGATGGTGGCCGTCTTGATTCTGATCTTCACGCTGGCGCATTACAGGCACGTGCTTTGGATCTGGGCGATCGTGCCGTTGTCTTTGCTCTGGTGTAATCTGCATGGCGGCTATATCTATGTGTTTATCGTGCTGGTGCCGTTCTGGGGGATGAATCTCCTGTGTCTGCCCTTGAAGGACAAGGTAGACTGCATGGGTGTCAAGGGACTGATCCATACGGCGGGCGCAGGTGTGACCGCCTTGATGGCGGTGATTCTGTTTAACCCGTTTCATCTGACCAACCTGACACACACCTTTGTGATCAGTATCAGCAAGAGTGCTGAGCGGTGGCGTGCCATTTATGAATGGCACCCGGCCTTTGAATGGGACAATCCTGTCGGCACGGCCAAGCCGTTTCTTGTGTTGTTTATTCTGGTCTGGCTCATGATCGTGGCGTGGCCGGTCGTCCGATACTGGTCGCATGTCACGCTCCGTGAGGGCAAGCCCGACAAAAAACTCAGGGGCCGCGACAAACGTCAGCAAGCACGCATCATGAGACAGGTGCATGGAGCCAGTCCTGATTCAGAGGGCTTTGCCATACCGAAGCTCAATCTTGCCCTGCTCAGTGTGGCCCTGCTGACGATCTACATGGCCTATCGGTCCAGACGCTTCATTCCCATCGCAGCAGCAGTGGCCTGTCCCTTTGTGGCATTGATGATCCAGGACATTTATCAGTGTATCAGAGCCACACTCCATTTTCTTGAGGATCGAAAGCTCAAGTGTCCGCCCCTGCCCTGGCCTGCCCAAATGGGTATCCTAACTGCCGCAGGGGCCATTGTTCTTGGATTTGGCACATGGACGGGCGCCACGTATCATCGCATTTATCTGTCCCCCTGGCCTGCAGATGCCCAGTATCATTCGCAGTTTATGCGTATGACCGCCTCATTTGTCAAGCCCTTTGAGGCGTGCCAGTTCATCCGGGAGAATCAACTGCGCGGCAATATGATGAATTACTGGACAGAGGGCGGTGCCATTGCCTTTGGCGAAACCCCTGATCCGAATACAGGCGTGACACCGCTGCAATTGTTTATGGACGGTCGTGCCCAGGCTGCGTATTCCCAAAAGACCTTTGACACGTGGAATGAGATTTGGAATGCCGGGGAATACGGCACTCGCATCTTGCGCAAACGGACCAACAAGATCAAGATCACGTCTGAGGACTACCGAGACGCCGGCACTTGGATTACCCGGCAGTTGAGAGCCAGGAATGTCTGGGTTGCCTTGGCGCCGCAGGGACAGTTTGACAATGTGTTCAGCCGTTCTCTGGATTATCTGCCCAGGGACTGGGCGCTCGTGTACCAGGACGGCAAGCAAAAACTCTTTGTGGATTTGAGCACACAACAGGGTCAGGATTTACTCAACGGCATTAAATCCGGCAGGACGGTGTATCCCAACGAATTTACCAGACAGCTTAATCTGGCCCATTTCACACTGGTCTATGACGTCACACCCGGCAATAAGGAAAGGGCCCTGGCCCACGCCATGTCCGCTTGTCAACTCAACCCCTGTCAGGCGGCCATGCAGGAACTCTGGATCATGTCTCAGTACGCGCCGTCACTGGTGGACAACATCCTCGAATTTTGTCAGGCGCATGTCAAGGAGTTTGAGGCCAATAAGGACAAGTATGCCAGGATGCATGGCATGCAGGAGCGCTATGGCTGTGCCCGTATTGCCTGCAGCATTATCCTGAAATACGGCGAAAAAAAGCTCGATACAGCCACGCTGCAGGGTTATGTGGACCGCTCCAGGGAATATCTGGCAGAGTTGACTTTAAAATCTAATGTGATGAAGTGGTGAGCCATGACAACGGACGATTCTAAAGAACCCGAACCCTCAGGCACCGGTCCTTCTGTCAGTGTATTTTTTCCCTGTTTCAATGAGCAGGACAATATCCGTGCGCTCGTTGAAAAAACACTGAAGACCCTGGAGCCGCTCAACACGGATTTTGAAATCGTGATTGTGAACGACGGCAGTTCGGACAGGACCCGGGAAGTGGCCGATGCATTGGCCGACACGTATGAACCGGTTCGGGTGATCCATCACGACACCAACCTTGGCTATGGTGCAGCCCTGCAATCCGGCTTTCGCGGGGCCAACAAGGATCTGATCTTTTATACGGACGGAGACGGCCAGTTCGACATTGCCGAGTTGCCGCCCCTGCTCGACCTGATCCGGGACTGTGACATCGTGAGCTGCTATCGCCTGAATCGTCAGGATCCGCTCATTCGCAAGATCAACGGCTGGTGTTGGACACGACTTGTGTGTCTGGTCTTTGGACTGCGATTGCGTGATATTGACTGTGCGTTCAAACTGTACAAACGTGAGGTCTTTGAGGGCATGCCTCTTTGCAGCACAGGCGCCCTGATTGACACGGAGGTCATGGCCCGCGCCACACGCAAGGGGTGCCGCATTGTGCAAAGAGGCGTGCATCACTACCCCAGGACCGCCGGCATGCAAACCGGGGCGAATCTCCGCGTGGTGCTTCGGGCATTTGTCGAACTGTTTCATTTGAGAAAGCGTATTCTCAAGGGCGACTGACAACGACTGGATCCAAGAGACATGGCCTTACTCAAACTACTGTGTTTATTGCTTGGAGCGCCCTTGTTTCTAATCGCAGTGGCGGCCCATGTGTTTGTGCGCGTCCGTATGAAGTCTGAGCGGGGCGATTTTGATGAGGTGTATTACGAATTTGAAGAGACCGACCCTGCCTACCGCGCGTATATGACATGGTATAAATGGACACTCTGGGTGGCGTCAGCATCCCTGTTGCTGTTGTTTATCGGAGTCGCCATATAGGCAAAACCCGTTCGTGGTCTTCCATCACCTAACGACGCCATTCCGCTTTTCGGACCATCAGGGGCGGGACCTTCTTGGGCTTGTTTTCCAGGGGCGTGGCTGGCGTACAGCTTCGGTCGCTGGGATACCAGCACAGCATGTGTATGTGCGACGTAAAGGCCGCTTTTTTTACTTTGAGCAGATCAAACATGGCTTTTCCTGTCTTGAGTGACTCTCGTCATGGTCCCGATTTAAATCAACACCCATTTTTCGGCCAGATCAGCGATCCACTTCTTGAAATTCATTCTTTTTTGGCTATGTCGACCGGATACAGCCTGCTGAAAACCAGACACTCAACACTGAAAGTTGTTTCAAAACTGTCCTGACGCCTGACGCCAGTTCACGGGTTGCCGGTTGACCTCCACCAGCTCCATGTTGCGGAGCAGCCACTGGCCATTGGTCTGGCGGCTGACAATAAATGTCACTCTGGCGATCAGGCTTCTGCCCACGACCTGAGCCACCGTGCTCTCCGGATGGAATATGACTGTCGTATTGAGGGCCGCGGTTGCTGTGCCGTTGTCAAGGGTCTCTACGTACAGGGACAGTACCTTGATCTTCTCAAACACAGGCCTGGAGAAACGAGATTCTATGTGGGTAAGCAGACGCGTCTTGGACCGGTGATACGAATCAGAATAGTCCGGGGCCGTCAAACGATCAATGCCCTGCGCATCCTGAATCTGAGCGCACTGCACAAGCTGCTTTAGCGTGGTTAACACCTTTTCATGGTCAGTCTGCACGCCATAGTCAAGGCCAAATCCTGCGGCCAGTATGAGTGCAGGCACCCCCCATGTCCAGGCTTTGACCTTTTCAGGATACGCACTGCGAAACGTTCCAATCAACAAAAACAGACCAAAGGCGATGGCTGTCAGCAACCACGGTTGTTCAAAAACATTCCACATTGGACACGCTCCCTCACAAAAGGATCGGCTAGTTTCTCAATGATTGAACCGGGGAAGGAATGCGGCCGCCGCGATTCACAAACAAGGGAGACTCCAGTTGGGAGACCTTCATCACAGGGGCGGATCCCAGCAGGCCGCCAAAGTGTACGATATCTCCGGCCTTCCTGCCCGGTGCAGGAATCACGCGTACACCGGTGGTCTTGCTATTGACCACGCCAATGGCCAGTTCGTCCGCAATAATGGCAGACAGCACAGAAGCCGGTGTGTCACCCGGTACGGCGAACATATCCAGACCCACAGAGCAGACGCTCGTCAGGGCTTCGAGTTTTTCCAGGTTCAAGGCACCGTCCTGAACCGCCTTGATCATGCCATTGTCTTCGCTGACAGGGATAAAGCAACCGGACAGGCCGCCCACATTGCCGGAGGCCATGGCGCCGCCTTTCTTGACGGCATCGATCAGCATGGCCAGGGCGGCGGTGGAGCCGGGCAGGCCTATTTGAGCCACGCCCATGGCCTCAATGATTTCAGCCACAGAGTCACCTGCTGAGGTGGTGGGGGCCAGTGAGATATCCACAATGCCAAACTCCACGCCCATGAGTTCGGCCATTTCCCGGCCGATCAATTCCCCGGCTCGCGTGATCTTGAAGACCGTTTTCTTGATGATTTCGGAGAGTTGGGTCAGGTCGCACTCCGGGTGCTGTGACACCACATTACGGACCACGCCCGGGCCGGAAATGCCCACGTTCAGGGAGTAATCCGGCTCGCCGATCCCGTGGTGGGCACCTGCCATAAAAGGGTTGTCCTCCGGGGCATTGGCAAACACGGCAATCTTGGCACAGCCGATTCCGTTCTCCGACCGACCGGCCAGGTCCTTGAGTATATGGCCGAATTTGGCGACAGCATCCATGTTGATACCGGCCCGAGTGGACGCCAGATTGAGAAACGCACACACGCGCTGAGTCTGGGAAAGGGCCTCGGGCAGGGCATCCATCAAGACCTCATCTGCGCGGGTCATGCCCTTTTGCACTAGGGCGCCGAATCCACCAATGAAATCAATCTTGCTCTTGATGGCAGCCCTGTCCAGGGCCTGGGCGATACGCACGGCCGAGGATATTTTGTGCGGCAGCGGTTCCAGGAGTGTGGAGGCCGGTGTCACGGAGAGCCTTCGGTTGGTGATGGGGATGCCGTATTTGTGTTCAATATGATCTGCAAAATGATTGAGTTGAGTGCCTTTTTCTACCAGCCGAGTACGCACGCGCTTGGCAAAGGGACCGATCTGCCGATCCATGCAGTCCTTCAGGTTGACACCCAGGGTCACGGTTCGGATATCAAAGTGGTGATCCAGCGTCATCCTGATGGTTTCATAAACTTCCTCAACAGATACTCGCATGGCAACTTTCCTTATGTCAGTCCAGAGTCTGGCGTCCGGCGAGCCAAATACCAATAACCAATAACTAAAAACCAGAAACCAATAACCAGAAACTATTATTACACCCTGTGAATGGCTTCAAAAATGCGTTCATTCTGAATGGTGATGTTCAATGACAGGGTTTGGGCCACGCGATCCAGTTGTTTCTTGATCTTGTCCATGCCGACCGTGGCTTCCGTGAGATCCACGGCCATGGTCATGACAAAAAAGGTCTCCATGATGCGCTGGTTCACGTCCAAGATGTTGATGTTGTTCTTGGCCATGGCATTGGCCAGGGCAGCAATAATGCCCACCCGGTCCGCCCCAATCACTGTAATAATCCCTATTTGTGTGGTATCTTGCTTGGCCATACGGGCTCCTTGATTTACTCGATGGGGATGTCTTTTAAACGGGATTCGAATTCAGACAAACGCCTGTGATAGGTCATGTCCGCTCGCAATGGCGTGACAGTGACATACCCCTGTGTCAGCATCATGGTATCCGTCAGCACGGTATCCTGATTCGGTTGGCCTCCCTTGAGTTGGAAGGTCATCCCGGGATCGTCCGAGGTCCGGGGTTCATAGTATTCATGAAAGCCAACCGTGGATTGCGGGACCACTTGAATGCCGCGGGGTTTGCCCTGGCTCAGTCTCGGTATGTTGATATTCATGATATCCCCGGGCTTGAGGGGCAGGCAGTGTTGCAGGGCCTGCATACCGTAACGGGCACAGGTGTCAAAATCCATGGTCTCGTCCAGCGCCAGACTCAGGGCCACGGACGGCACATGCATAAACGCAGCTTCCAGGGCCGCTGCCACGGTACCGGAATAAAACAGGTTGAGGCCCACATTGGCCCCGCGGTTGATCCCTGAGACGATCAGGTCCACAGGACCGTTGATCAGTTCCATGCAGGCCAGCTTCACACAATCCGCAGGTGAGCCGTGTACGCCAAATCCGGCAGTACCGTGGACTGTGACATGTTCGCATGTGAGAGGGCCTGCAAAGGTCAGGCTGTGGCTCGTGCCGGAGCGGCACCCCATGGGGGCCACAATGGTCACATCACCCAAGGGCCGGAGCGTCTTGTAAATCGCTGCGAGGCCAGGGGCAAATATGCCGTCATCATTGGTTAATAGGATTTTCATAGGCCCTGGATTGTAGTGCCTCAAGTACAGGGTGTCAATTGAGAGTCGTCAATTGACACCCCAGGTGTGTGACATATAATACGGGCATGAACCGATCACAACCACACATCATGACGCGAGACCAGGTGCGTGCCTTTGACCAGCATGCGATACACGAGTGGAAGATCCCCGGCGTGGTGCTCATGGAGAACGCGGGCCTGGCCTGCGCACACGCGGCGCTGTCGATGTTGCCATCCGGGCGCAAGGCACAGGTGTGGATCTTCTGCGGTACGGGCAACAATGGGGGAGATGGCTATGTGATTGCCAGACACCTCTTGAATCACGGCCATCATGTGAGGGTGGTGATTGTCGGGGATCCAGCCCGGGTGCGCGGCGATGCCATGATTCACCTCACCATTCTCAAACAGCTGAATGTGCCCATCGAGCCCTTAACCTCGGAGCACCTCAGGGATATGGAGAGCCCGCACTCCTCCGATCTGATCATCGATGCCTTGCTGGGCACAGGCCTTGAAGGCGCATTAAAGGAACCATACAAACACGTGATCGATGCCATCAATGCTTCAGGCCTGCCTGTTCTGGCCGTGGACATCCCCTCCGGTCTGGATTGTGACACAGGCGTGCCGTTGGGGGGGGCTGTGAGAGCGGATCAGACCGTGACCTTTGTGGCGCTCAAGGCAGGGTTTCAAAATCCGGAGGCCGCCCAGTATACCGGCAGGGTGTCTGTGGCCTCCATTGGTGTGGTGCCCTAGCCACGATAACAAAACCCTGCTGGTGTCGATTGGCTGCAACGACAACCTGCTGCGTCAGGCTCTATCGATCCCCAGGGGACCTGCTTCGCCCTCCTTGCATCTTGCCGTTTCGCTCAATCTTGGGCCGACGCGACGGTTTTGTTAGAGTGTCTCAGTAAAAAAGGCCGACACCGTTTAGGGCATCGGCCTTGAAAGAATCAAGTCAGGATGATCAGAAGGAGCCAGGTTTACCGATCTGGCCTGTGTACCCGATCAAGTACAGGAACTTGTCGTACTCTAACATGGGGACCATCAGGGCCTGGGCCTTTTCTTTTACAGCGGTATAGTCTGCAAGTTTCAGCATGGCAGCATCAAAGCGATCCTGAGCCAGCGGATCGGTTTCAAGTGCCTCAAAGGTTGGCTTGACAGGTACCTTGGGCTTGCTGCCAATGATGACATAATCGGTATTGGCATTCACAGAAGGTTCGACCACGCCGCCCCAGCGTGCAATCAAGGCGGTGATACGCTCCGTGGCGTCAGCATCCGCAAACCCGTCGCCGTCCAGATCGAATGCCCCGGCCAGGACAAAGGTTTGGGGGTCAGTGGCAGACCACACCAGATTGGCAATGGTATCGTCATTGGTCACCGGGTTGCGAGGATTCGACTTGATAATACGGGCCATGGAGTATTGGTCAGCCACACCCACGACTTCGATTTCCGCTTTGAAGGCGTCCTCATTTTTGATGGAAGCGCCCTTGTCAAAGACTGAGAAGGTCAGCCCTTTGTAGGCGCGGTCTCGGTTGCCGATATTGATATGCACCACGCCTGATGCGTAATCCACCAGGATGATACGGCCATCCGGCTTGTACGCCTCGGCAGCTCGATCCGCACCAGGCTCAATGGCTGCCATCTTGTCCAGGGCATCACTCATCTTGGTCTTTGTTTGATCCAGCTCGGCCTTGGTCTTGAGGAGTTCCTGGTTGATGGCCCGGCCTGTATCCTGCTCCTGGCTCAGTTGGTTCTGAACATTGGCCACACGCTCGTCAGCAGCGCTGCTCATTTCAGTTTCCAGGGCCTTGTAATTCGATGCGACCTGTTCGGACTGCTGGAAGAAATTCTCTTTGTCCTGAGCCAGCTTGGTTTCAGTGGCCTGGGCTTCCTGAATGGCACTACGATACCGCTCACGTTCCTGCTCAGACTGGGAGGTCAGCGCGGCATTCGTGTTTTTCAAGGTATTCATGGCAGTGACCAACTGCTCCATGACAGGCACAAGACCTGTGTTCGGGTCCAGCTTCAGCGTGACATGGGGCTGGGCCAGTTCCACGCACCTTGCCACAGCAATTTCAATCTTATCCAGCTTGGCTTCGGCCGTCGTGTTTGGCACAGGAGATCCCAGAAGCACCTGGGTGGCACGATCATTGAAGTTGATGAGTGTGTTGATGTAGCTCCCTGAAGTCTTGGCACCCACCAGAGTCGGTATCTTGGGGCGTTCAGTGTCCGTGACAATATCACTCAATTCATTCTCAAGGTTCACCAAGCTGGCCTTGTAGTCCTCAGATTTGGTGTAGAAGACAACCGCAAACACCGTGGATACGATAAAAAAGGCTACAAAAATGATCAGTGTGTAAAGAACTGTATTACTTTGCTGTCTTTTGCCTACTGGCATGCTGAGACTCCTCGTAAAACACTGGGCTTTAGCTGCAGTTACTATTTTGCCCATGTTATCGCTCAAAGGGCCTCGAGTCAATAAAAAAAGCCTTTCTGCGGGCCAGCACAGAGGATTTGACAGGAAGAAACCGGGGCTTTCATCCCACACCCTCAAAAAGGCCCCATAAAATCGGCACAAAGCAAGGGCAGGGCAGCGTCTGACCTAAAACTCGAGCGAGGTAATGCCTTCACGCACTGCAAACTTGATCAAATCGGCAATACTGGTCGCTCCCAATTTGCCCATAATTTTTCTTCGGCTTGCATCGGCGGTTTTGGGACTAATGTGCAGGGCCAGGGCGATTTGCTTGATGGTTTTGCCTTCAGCCAGCATTTGGACGATTTGGCGATCTCGGCCGGTCAAACGCGTGGAGGGGTCTACCAGTTCAGACACGGGTTGGTGTACATAGTCGGAAATCACCACATCCGTGATACGAGGGCTCAGGTACCGTTGATTGTCATTCACTGCGTCCAACGCCCTCGATAATTCGTCAAACAGATAGGATTTGAGGACGTAGCCTGAAGCGCCCGCTTCCAGGACTTCTTTCACGATATGTTTTTCCGGGTGCATGGACAGGGCAATAATCTTGATCTTGGGATTGTTCTCGAGGATCAGACGCGTGGCCTCAACCCCATTGAGATTCGGCATGGTGATGTCCATGATCACAATGTCGGGATTGAGTTCTTTCGCCAGCTTAACAGCCGTTAGTCCATCTTCCGCTTCACCCACCACCTCAAGGCTCAGGCTGTTTTGAATCAATGACTTCAGCCCCTGCCTGACAATGCCATGATCATCTGCAATCAAAATCTTCATAGCCAGGCCTCCTGACAATGACATCTGCTGCATACCAACAGCAATTAAAGCATGTGACTCCATGAAAGCCAGTGTATTTCACAACGCAACTCTCCCGGAGTCTCTACGTATAGCATGATACGTTACTTCTACAGACTTTGCGAGAGGACGTCAACTCAAAACATGTGTCGTTATTTCAGTATTTGAGGCGCTGTCAGCATTTTATTGGCTGAAAAGGGCGTCCACGAACAAGTTCGGATCAAATTCGGCAATGGCCTCCGGGTGTTCTCCAAGGCCCACGAACTTGACCGGAATGTCCAGCTGATCCCTGATGGCGATCACAATACCGCCTCTGGCTGTGCCGTCCAGCTTGGCCAGGAATATGCCTGTGACATCGATTGCCTCAGTAAACAGCTTGGCCTGCGATATCGCATT
The DNA here is from genome assembly GCA_021736645.1 of Phycisphaerae bacterium. GTDB lineage: Bacteria > Planctomycetota > Phycisphaerae > Sedimentisphaerales > Anaerobacaceae > JAIPFM01. Next base: position 14,466 of record JAIPFM010000055.1, read on the forward strand.
TTGACCGGTGGTGGCATCCAGGACCAGGATCACTTCATGCGGTGCATCCGGGATTTTCCTTGTGACCACGTCTCGGATTTTGGTGAGTTCCCGCATGAGATCTTTCTGTGTGTGCAGGCGCCCGGCTGTGTCGAGAATGAGATAATCTGCATGCCGGGACAGGGCCGCATCGCACGCATCAAAGGCCACAGCAGCCGGGTCAGCCCCGGCTTTGTGCTTGACAATCTGAACGCCAATACGATCCGCCCAAATGGTCAACTGCTCCACAGCGGCCGCCCGGAATGTATCGCAGGCAGCCACAATCACAGACTTGTTATTTTTGCTCAGAGTATAGGCAAGCTTGGCAATGCTGGTCGTCTTACCGGTACCGTTGACACCTGCCACCAGAATGACGGTGGGACCTGATGACGACGTTTTCAATTGACGATCCTGCTGCGGCCAGTACAGCTTGATCTGTTCCTTGAGAAAGGGGATCACGTCATCCGTGGTTGCGATGCTCCGCTTCTTATAGGCATCACGCAAATCTGTGATGAGTTTGTTCGTGGTTTCAACGCCGATATCGTCTCGAATCAGGGTTTCCTCCAATTCATCCAGCAGGTCGTCATCAATGGTACGGCCCAGGCTGAGTACGGAACTGAGCGAAGAAGCGATCTTGCTGCGAGTCTTGCCCAAACGCTCTTTGATGAATTGTGTTGTTTTGGAAAATATTCCCATGTAATGCCCTTTATGCAAATGAATGTTGATTCCCACAGATGGTATCTGGATTTGCGAAAAATTCAAGTTATTCCTGGCCCAAGGCTCAGGCCAATCCAAAAATGGGTACAAGACTTCCGGAGTGTGTTTTCTTTTGACAACCCCCACGTTCCTCGGTACAGTTTGCGTTTAATCGGATAACCACGGAACATATATGACCCACAGCAGGCTTATGATGGAACAGCGTCTTTTGTATGACAATGCAAATCAAGGAGGATGGATTGGCTGCGAGAGAGGTTGAAAGCATTTTCACCGAGCTATTGGATCGAGTCAGGGCCTCTGATCCAGCCAACGCGCGAGTCTGGTTCCAGGAACTTATTCCCTTACAGCTGGATGGCGGGGCCCTGGGTATTGGCTGCCCGGATGCCACCAAACAGCAATTCCTGACCGAACACTGCCAGGGGACGTTTACGCGTGTGGCCCAGCAGATCACCGGCCACTTGATCACCGTTGAATTCTCTGTGGTCTCCAATTCGTCAGTGGATGGAACCCTGGCCCAGGGGTTTGGCCCGCGTCTTCATCCGGATTACACCTTTGACAACTTTGTGGTGGGCCCCAGCAATCGCCTGGCCCAGGCCAGCTGCATGGCCGTGAGTCAATCGCTGGGCAATACGTACAATCCCCTGTTTCTGTACGGAAATTCAGGGCTTGGCAAGACACACCTGCTGCAGGCCGTGTGTGCTCAGGCCCGTGAATTACGGCCCAACCTCATGATTGAACTGCTCAGTTGTGAAGACTTTATCAATCGGTTTATCCGTGCCCTTGAAGCAGGCAACCTGGCTGGTTTTCAGAGCCAGTTTCGCACCGTGGATGTGCTGATCATTGACGACATTCAGTTCTTTCGGGAACACGAACACAGTCAGGAAGAATTTTTCCACACATTCAATGCGCTGTACAATAATGGCAAGCAGATCATCCTCAGTGCAGACAGGCCCCCTGCAGAGATGCAGTCCGTAGAAGAACGACTGGTGAGTCGGTTCAACTGGGGTCTGGTCACCGGGATTGATCCCCCGGGCTACGAAACGCGCGTGGCCATTGTCCAGAAAAAGGCCCATCTCAGAGGCCTCGAGATCACGGATGAGGTGGCAGAATATGTGGCTCGCCATGTCCAGGCCAATATACGGGAACTGGAAGGGGCCCTGACCACGATTTATGCACTGGCCACCACGGATCATGTTGAGGTGAATCTGGCTGTGGCCAAAAAGGCCCTGCAGGGCCAGATCAAATTGGCTGTCAGGCATATCAGCATCTCAGACATCATCGAGGCGGTCACCACGCACTTTGATGTACGCCTGGCTGACCTACAGAGCAAAAAGCGAAGCCAGAGCATCACCGAACCGCGGCAGATCTGCATGTATCTTGCACGGCAACTGACCAAGCACAGCCTGGAAGAGATCGGCGGACACCTTGGGGGCCGGGATCACACCACAGTCATGCATGCCTGTTCCAAGATCGGGGATTCCAAGACCTCGGATGAAAAGATGCACGCGGTGCTCAATGAGCTGACCAAGCAGATACTCCAGGCCTCTGCGTGATCACGCCCAGCACTCAAACACCTCACTCGGTCGCCTGTACTACTTACCCAGAAACAGCCAAAGGTTGCCGCCGATTGGCCTCTTGGCGCTGTAAAAGTCACCGACCAGCAGATCGATCTTGCCGTCTTCGTTCCAGTCTGTCACAGCGATCCTGCGCCTGTATCCATTCTGGACCCCGTCACCCTTGAGCTTGATGGTCTTGGCCTTGGCCCATTTCGGTTTGGCATTGGTTCCTGTATTTTTGAAAAAGAAGAGCTCCGGCTGTTCCGTGCCGCAGACCATATCCACGGTGCCGTCTCCATCCCAATCGACCACGTACGGGGACGGTCGGCTCATACTGCTCAGGTTGAGATCCACAGGCTTGGCCAGCTTGGGTTTGGCCGCAGTGCCCACGTTCTTGTACATCGCAATCGTGGCCTTATTGCCACAGGTGTGCCCGATCAGCAAATCACTCAACCCGTCACCCGTGAGGTCTGCCCAATGGATCTTGGAGTAGTAGCCCATGTAGGGCTCAGGTTTTAGTGTTTTTCCTTGAGCGTCCGTGATGTCGCGTCCCACGATAGGATGGCCTTCACATTCGAGGCGCACTCCTTCAGCGAGGACCGGTTCAGTGACTGATCCTGTATTGAGGTACAGCCAGACCTGGCCATGGGTGTCGCCTGCCAGGAGGTCGTTCTTACCGTCATTATTCCAATCCACAACATGTGGATAAGCACCAATACATCAGCCAGCATCCAGACGAATGGGTTTCCCACCTGCCTGCATTTCAGTGAATCCCTTGAATTCGGGCTTCTCGTTGGACCCCTGATTCAGGTACAGGCAGATCTTCCCCTCAGAAAACTGGCCCACAATCAGATCTTTCTTCTGATCCCCGTTCCAGTCTGCCACGCAGGGCACCAGGTGCCCCACGGGTACATCGATATCCTGACCATTTGCCTGGATCTTAACACCTTCCTGAAACTGGGGTTCTGCGCCTGGACACAGCCAAGGCAGGGCCGCACAGATCAGGATACAAAAAAGCATCTCCTTTTTCATGTCAGTTCTCCCAAATCACGGTTCGCATCACGTTTCAACTGAATGACTGATCCAACTATAATCAGATCGATTCAGGAATGCAAGGAGGCTTTTATGGCCTCGATCACCATCATATTATTCACAGCATCCACCAGGGGCGTAGGCACAGGTGTGTCTTCGAGGATGGCCCTTGAAAAAGCATCACACTGGAGAGTGTACTGATCCGCTGCATCAAAGGTGATTTCCCGGATCGCCTCCTGTTGGAGCCAGAGGCGGCAGGGCATGTCAGGCGGGGCATTGAAGGGGATCTCGATTTCAATGCGTCCTGTGGTGCCAAAGATGTGGACACGCTGATACGGTGCGAGCTGTGTGCTGCATGTGAAGGTAGCTGTGCCTCGCTCGAATTCCAGGATGCCTGAGGCCAGACGGTCGGTGTTGAATTCTGGATCGTTTTCCACCCAACCCTTGACGTGCACCGGTTCAGAGCCAAACAGGAACCTGGACAGGGAAATGCAGTAACAGCCAATGTCCATGAGTCCACCGCCGCCAAAACCGGCAATATTTCGAATGTTGGAGGCGTTGGTATTGTGGTAGCTGAAGAACGACTGGATGGTGCGCAGATCACCAATCGCGCCTTTATCCACAAGGTCTTTGGCATGAATCCACTGGGGATGGAAGCGGTACATAAAGGCCTCCATGACCTTGAGCTGGGGAGTTTTTCCCGTGGTATCCAGCAATGACTGTGCTTCTGCGACTGTCATGGCAATGGGCTTTTCGCAGAGTACATGCTTGCCAGCCTCCAGGGCCTTGAGGGTCCAGGGTACATGAAAATGATTGGGCAGGGGATTGTACACAGCCTGGATTTCAGTATCCGCCAAAAGGGCTTCATAGGACCCATAGGCCCTGGCCAGGTCGAGGGATCGGGCAGCCTCCCTGGCCCTGTCATCCTGCCTGGACGCAATGGCCAGGACCTCACAGTGTTCAGACTTGAGCATGGCAGGGATGACCTTTTCCAATCCGATTTTGGCGGTGCTCAGAATTCCCCAGGTGACCTTATTCATGGGTCTTCCTTTCAATGCGACGTGTTTTGGATCGCCTTCTACGCAGCGTAATCAGGGCCGCAATCAAGACCACCGTACTTGTCACGATCACTACAAGCCAGACATTAAACCAGTCAATCTCATAGTCTGACGTCCAAAAGATGATAAGTACTGGAATCAGAATACCATTTTCAAATCCCATGAGGCTGGCAAAAATGCACTTTATTGAAGCTGATCGTACAGTCAGGATTAATGTCCCAAGTGCGAGAGTGAATATGATGACCTGTTCGGAACAATCTTCACCCAGAGAAGCCAGCGCATCCTGGTACACCAGGGCCAGGCACACCACGATGGACGTGTACGCAAGGTTTACACAATACGCCAGTACCGGGCTGTTGATGGTTTTCATGGGCAGTGTTGCTATGCGATCGGCGCTCCAGTCAGTGAGACACGTTCAAACCAGTCCCGGAATAAAACGATACCGGGTCTGTTTCATGTAGGCCTGATAGTCTGGAAAACGTCGGAGAAAACGCTCCTCCACCAAGGCACGGCAGATATAGATGCTTAACCATACAACATAGCACAGGATGCCTGCCAGTGTATAGGCCATTTTAAAACGAAAAAAGGCCACAGCAAAAAAAACCAATTTGCAGGCAGTGGCCGGGTGACGGACGATGCGATACGGTCCTTTGGTCTGGATCTGTTTGTAACACAGGTTGGACGTGGAAAAGTTCAGCGCACTGCCGCTCAGCACATAACAGACCAGCGCCATCAGCAAGACAATCTCAATGCCGTGGTTGATGGCTGGAAGAGAAAACAGGGGCACAGAAAACAGGGGCGCCTCGGGAAAGGGCACGAAGTCTGCGGCATATCGGATGAACGGCACATAACAGAGCAGCACCACAAACCAGTGAATGGCATTGGGGTCGACGTCTTTGAATCTGGTCCTGGTAAAACAGGACTCCCAGAAGTAGCCCATGGCTCCGTTGTTCGAATCAATGAGCCACGCCACGATTGTGACAGTAAACACCACTGTCGTGAGTGACCATGTCACAGTGCCAGCCTGAACAATACCGGTCAACTTGGTGGCATTGAAGTGGATCTGTTCCACCATAAGAGGGATGTAATGAATCCTGAGAATGGCCATGAGATAGGTCCGTCTGTAACGCTGCGTTGTCAGCCGACCTGCAGCCTGTCTGAATTGCCGTTTCCAAAGGTCCTGCATGAGGACTCGCAACTTGACATAGGGATCGCTCAACACGTTTTCAAGACAGGCACGGGTCTTCTCTGCCAGGATAAAATAGGGCAGGCCCATCCACATAAACAGGCGAAGGTAATGGTCCATGAACACACGCGTATTGGGCGTGAGTGTTCGGTATAGGGGGTGCCACTGGTAAAACTCCGTGACACTGTAAAGGATCAGGCCCCACATCACATACTTCCCAAAGGCCTTGGGCATGACCTGCCTCAGTGTTCGAGGCCTGTAGGTCTTCTTGTCCCGAACCACGGCCAGGACTGTAAAGAAGAGGATCAGCATGCCGAGCGGGGCATAAAAGTGTGTTTGAGGGTTGAGCCGGTCTGTGACAAACAACCACAGGGACACGGTAAACGACAGGCATATCCCGATGTAACAAGTCAATGGATGTATCATGATGGGGTCCCGTTTTTCAACTCTGTCACGATCGACCTACCTTACCAGTTTTCAATGTCTGTGTAAAGCGTCATCGGGACATTGAGGCCGGGAATTCGCTTGACTGTAACCTCGGTTCTCTGTAGGCTTTAAACCAAAGCTGATGCGGTGAGTGATCCAATGAACCATGGAGATGCTGGGTACCAAATCATGAATGAACGAAAGATCTGTTTGATGGTGTGTTTGGCAGCCCTGGCTCAAGGCTGCGGCGATCCTTCTGCGCGTCTCTCATCCAACAAGACTCCTGCGCTGCCTCTTTCAGAGCAAACCCTCAAGGAGGCTGTGACATTTCAAATCCCCGACGCAGAAAAGGTGTGGGGCATTGGCATTGTGGGCAATTTACCGGGGACTGGATCGAAGGTATGCGCGCCTCAGGTCCGATCTCAGTTGCGCCGCATGATGTCGTCGTCCCACACCGAAGGCATCAATCTGGATGCCTTCATTCTAAGCCCCAATACAGCGGTGGTGTATGTTGAAGGGAAGATCCAGGGGTCTGCCATTAAATCCGATGTGTTTGACATCCAGGTCATGGCCTACGACGATTCAGGGGCCTGCAACCTGACAGGCGGCTGGCTCTATAGAACCGATCTGGCCCTCTCCAAGATGCCCGGAAGCTCCATGCTTCAGACCGTGGCCACGGCAGAGGGGGCCGTATTCATGCCTCCGGAGAAGGGATCCGCCAGTCCCAATCACATCGGTATGGTCCTGGGCGGGGGCAGGGTGGTGGCAGAGACAGCCACGCATTTGATCCTGAATGAACCCGGTTTCAAGGAGGCCAGCCTGATACGGAATCTCATCAATAATCGGTTTGGTTTTGACACCGCCCAGGCCACGTCTCCGGCCCAGGTTGATGTGCGTGTGCCCGTTCAATATCATGCCCAGAGATGGCGATTCTGGGCTGTCATCGAGGCCTTGCCCATGACAGACTCAGACAAGGCCCTGACCGAACGCCTTGAGGGCCTGACTCAAAAACTCGTGAACCGAGACAGCCTGGACGAGACCGAGCTGGCACTGGAGGCCATGGGCCAGGCTGCGGTACCCCTGCTCGGGCCGCACCTCCTGCACACAGATCCTGCGGTGCAACTGGCCGCAGCCCGATGCCTGATCAACCTGGGGTTTTCTCCGGCCCTGAGTACCCTGGGCCAGATGGCTGCCAATGCGCAGAGTCCCTTTCGTGTACAGGCCATGCATGCCTTGAAACCCATGATCCGTCTGCCCGAGGTTCAGCAGTTCGTGGCCAGGCTGCTGAGTGATCCGGATTTTGAGTTTGTCATGGATGTGTATGAGAGTCTGTGTATGGCTGACGGCGCGGGTGTGGAACGTGAGACTGTGGCTGGCGCGTTCACCCTGGATGTGATCCCCCAAAACCGTACTCAGGCGGTCATTGCCACGCGAAGCGGCGGGGCCCACCTGGCCCTGTTTGGCGGGCCGATTCAGTTGAAACCTGGGCAACTCATAGAATTTCCTCATAAAAAATTGACCCTGAATTCCAAAGCGGACAACCAGTTTGTCTGGATCTCCAGACGCACAAGCCCCCTTGAAAAGACTGTGGCTCCTGTCAAGTGCTTACCTCAGCTTCGGGATATTATCCGGGTATTGTGCGAAAAACCGGGATTAGGGAACTCTCCAGGGGGGTTGGGCCTGTCTTATTCCGAGCTATTGGCCCTGATCGGCCAGTTGAGTGATCAGGGCATGATCCCAGCGAGATTGTGGGCTGGACCGCTGCCTGAACTGCCATGATTTGTCAAGAAAACTGGCATTTAAGGCCGATAACACTTTGTGTATTGACTTCATCTGGCCAATCAGTATGCTATGCCGTCTATATATATGGACATAAACAGGAGTCCTGATGCGACTAAAAAAGATAGTTCTCAATGGTTTCAAGAGTTTTGCTGACAAGACAGAATTCCCCATTGATGCGTCAATCACGGCAATTGTAGGGCCAAATGGATGTGGCAAGAGCAATGTGGTCGACGCAGTGAAGTGGGTACTGGGTGAGCAGAAGGTCAAGAGCCTGCGTAGCGACCAGATGACAGATGTCATTTTCAGCGGCAGTGGGACGCGTAAGGCCCTGAACGCGGCTGAGGTGTCTCTGGTGTTCACCAACCCGGAAGAGGGCGGAAATCGAAGCCTGTCCGTGGAAACGGACGAGGTCCAGATCACGCGCAAGGTCTACAGGACTGGAGACAGCGAGTATCGGATCAACGGCAAGAAGTGCCGCTTAAAAGACATTCGTGATATTCTCATGGATACAGGGGTGGGCACCAAGGCCTACTCCATCATAGAACAGGGTCAGATCGACAAGATTCTGGGGGCCACAAAAACTGACCGCCGGGCCGTGTTTGAAGAGGCCGCGGGGATCAGCAAGTTCAAGGCCCACAAGAATGAAGCCTTGCGCAAACTCGAGCGCACAGAGCAGAACCTGCTGCGTCTGGCCGACATCCTGGATGAAGTGGCCAAACGCCTGCGCAGCGTCAAGCTCCAGGCAGGCAAGGCCAGAAACTATCTTCAATACACGCATCGCCTCAAGGAACTCCAGGTCAACTACTCCCTGGTGGAATACGCACGCCAGCACGAGCAGCTCTATGACACACGCAAAAAGCTGGAGACCCTGGGTGAACAGTTTGCAGGGTTGGCTGCGGATGTCTCCAAAACAGATGCCGTGCTGAGTGAGATGGCCAGTACCATCACAGAAAAAGAGCACGCCCTGAGCGAGGCAGCCAACACGCTCGTGTCTGTGCAGAGTAAAATCGAACAGAAACTCCAGCAGATCGAATTCCTGCGTCACCGTATTGAAGAACTGACACAACGACGCACACAACAGCGCGCCAACATTCAGCGTTTCCACGAACAGACCAAGGATTTTGAAGCGGACCTGGCGCGTTATTCCGATGAACAGACCAGGTCTGAGGCCCTGCACAAGGAAAAATCCCTGCTCATGGAAGAGCTCCAGGAAGTCATGCAGGAGATCGACGGCGACCTGACCATGTTCACGGCAGATCTGGACGACGAAAAATCCGGCATCATTGATATCGTGCGCAGGACCGCTCAACTACACAATGAAGTCCAGAGCATGTCCCATTACAGAGACAATCTGGCCAGTCAAAAAGACCGCCTTGCCACGCGAGCGGATGCGGCGCGTGCCGAGCTGGAAGGCCTGCTCACAGAACGGGCTCAGCACCAGGCCAGGCAGGATGACATCGCCAAAATACTTGGCGAACTGGAAGGGAATCTCTCCGCCAAACGAGAACAGATCGAGTCTCTGGAAACCAACCTGTCCGGTATGCGGCAGACCCTGTCGCAGCACAAGGAACAACGCAGCGGTCTGAGCAGTGAGTTGTCCGTACTGACGGACATGGAACGCAGAAACGAAGGCGTGGCCAAGGCCGTGCGTCGTTTGCTCAAGGAGAACGGTGAGTCCGAGGCCCCGCGTGCGTATATTGAAGGTCTGCTGGCGGACAAGTTCCGCACGGACATGGCCTTTGCCAAGGCGGCGGAAGCGGCACTGGACGGCCTGGCAGAGGCCGTGGTGGTCAATGACATGCCGCGGCTGCTTGGGGATCAGGGCCTGAGCGAGGTCTTGAGCGGGCGCGTCCGTTTTGTGGAGATCCGGGACACCGGCACAGTCGAGACCCTGCCCGACGCCATTTTGTCACAGGCCGGCGTGATCGGGCGTCTGGTCGATCACGTGCAGTGTGAGCCGCAGTATCACTCCCTGGTCACACGCATGCTCGGAAGAACCCTCGTGGTACAGTCTCTGGAAGTGGCCCACGGCCTGATCTCGCAGGTCCCCGGCGCCTGTCAGTGCGTGACACAGGACGGCCAGTGCCTTCAGTCCGACGGCGTGGTCCAAATCGGCCCTCTGGGCAAGGCCTCCGGCCTGATCTCCAGAAAGAGCCGCATGGTTGAATTGCAGACAGAATTGGACCAACTCAACGCTGCCATTGCAGACCTGGAAGCCCGGATCCAGCATGATGACCAGGCCAGGCAGCACCTGTCCAAGCTGTGCCAGGACCTGCGCACTGCCATCTATGAGGCCAACACGGAAAAGACTCAGATCCAGTCCAAGCTGGCCATGTATGAACAGAATATCAACCGTCTCGCAGGGGAGCAGCCCTTGATTGCGGGCGAAATGGATCAGCTCCAATCTCAGATCCAGGGATCTGTGCAAAAGGAATACGAGTCAAAACAAAAACTGGAAGAGCTGGAGATCGTGAACAACGAACGCAGCGCACGCATCAGCGAGCTGGAATCCCAGATCGAGACACTGCGGGAACGCCGCCAGATCCAGATGTCCGAACTCACAGAGGTCAAGGTCGAGCTCGGACAGATCTCAGAGCAGAACAAGGCAGCCAAGCAGATCCTGGCCAGCATCCACCATCAGGTGGATTCCGCCTTGCACGGCTCCACACAGGCCCAGGAAGAGATCACCACATGCACCCGGCAGATCGAACAGGCAGAGCAGGATATTTTAAGCAGCGAAACCTTGATCTCTGAGATGTATGTGCAGAAAGAGGCGTCACAAACTGCCAACCGCCAACTCAAGGAAGACATCAGTGACCTCCGTGAAAGGTTCGCCCAGGCCGAGCAGTCCATTCGCAGTCAGCGCAACGCCAAAACAGAGGTTGAGCAGCAGATCAACGACCTGCGTGTGACGCTGGGCCAATTGGAAGTCAAGCAGCAGGACCTGGTCGAACGCGTCAAAGACGAACTCCAGATCGATCTGGAAGAGGCTCACGAGACCTACACCAAACAGGACATGGATTGGGACAGTGTCCGGGAAGAGATCAATGACCTGCGCAGCAAGATTGAACGTCTGGGCAATGTGAATGTGGATGCCATTGAAGAGCAGGAAGCCCTGGAAGAACGTCACGAATTCCTGAGCAAACAGGTCGAAGACCTGGATCAGAGCAAGGTCCAGTTGCAGCAGCTCATCACCAAACTCAACAAGACCAGCCGCGAGAAGTTCGCGCAGGCCTTTGAAGAGATCCGGGGCCATTTCCAACTGATATTCAGGAAGCTTTTCGGCGGAGGCAAGGCGGATCTCATCCTGGAGGAGGCGGACGATATCCTGGAGGCAGGCATCGAAGTCATTGCCCGCCCCCCGGGAAAAGAGACACGCAGTATTTCTCTGCTCAGTGGTGGTGAAAAATCCATGACCGCGCTGGCGCTGCAGTTTGCCGTGTTCCGCACCAAGCCGTCCCCATTCTGCTTCCTCGACGAAGTGGACGCTGCCCTGGACGAGGCCAACAACGAACGCTTCAACCTCCTGATCAAGGAATTCAACCTGGACACCCAGTTTATCGTGATCACCCACGCCAAGCGCACCATGAGTATTGCAGACGTCCTCTTCGGCGTCACCATGCAGACCCAGGGCGTGAGCAAGAAGATCAGCGTCCGATTTGACGACTACGACGCGCAAACCGAAGAAGAAGAGGCCGCCTAGCCGGATTATGATTATGCGTGAACATTGAAGCAACACGATCTCATGAACCGCGTAGCCGGTCATGAGTCGAGACTGGGCTCAAATAGATAGAAACGGTATGCCCAGAAATTGTGCAGCTTCCGTCAGATACAGGGATTCGCGCAGTGAGCCGGGCGCAGTCGTATTGAGATACGTCAAGGTCGGCGATCAGGAGTTTTGAAACCAGGTCCAGGTGTGTGCGAGACATTTATGGATGAACCGCAATTCAAAACATTTGCAGAGCGAGCCAAGGATCTTTGGGAACGCATGGCAAAATACAGGTCAGCCTACGCAGAGGGTAATGCCAAAGCAGCCAAATGGGCAGAGGCCTTAAAATGGCTGACCGTGATCTGCGGTATGGTCACGGGCATAAGTTCGCTGACTCTGTTGGTTGGTCAAATTACGTCCACAGCTTTGACTGGCATTGCCGGCGTATTTACGGGAACACTCGGCCTTGCCGACAAAGTCTTCCGCTGGGAAGAAAAATCAAACGAAATGTGGAAACGATCCAAGCAATTGGAAGATCTGCAATCTGATTTATATCAATACGCGCTTATTGTACGGGCGTCTCAAGAAACGGACGATCCGGTGTTTCACCTGGATCAACTGACAAAAAAAATAAGTGAAATAACATCCTATCGAGCAGGTGCCATTGAGGACTACGAAGACCGGGCAAGAGCCTCATTGGAAAAGCACCCGATTAATACGCTTGAATGGCTTGCAGTAGAAGAGGCAATCGACGTTGATAAAGAGGGCCTTCCTGATGATGCTGCTGGTGTAACAGCGGTTACCCGTGGCCCTGCTTTGGGAGATTGAACAGGTGAGTATTGCTGTTAAACATAGTATAATTCGAAGTACGGATGGCAGAATCAAGTACAGAATCTTCAGCCCAGGGGGCAAGGAACACTATCATCTGGGCATTTGGATCGAAGGCGAGGAACGAGAACTCGAACACATCGTGCTGGTGGAATACGAACTTCATCCCTCGTTTAAAAATAGAATACGCAAATCCAGCAATCGCAAGAACGGCTTTTCCATCACAATATGGACTTGGGGAATATTCAATATTCATATAAGACTCCATGACTGCATGGGGAAAATACGGGAAATGGATCACAAACTAGCCTATGAATTACCCCCTGATGATGGGAAATCATATGTCCAGGTTGGACAAACCACAGGCTAGTGCTTTGTCACCTCTAAATGTTAGGGTGCGTCGGATCATGTGCAGGCCAAGCAGCCCAAACGCGATGGCGCGAATTGTCACGATCACTTCGAAGCAGTGCATGCCTGAGATTTATAAACCACATCAACCTATCGAATCTATCTTCGTACGCTTGCACATCACCTCTGCATCAAGAATGCCGGAGAGGCCTTTCCGGCTCAGCACGCGTCGTGAGTCCCGGAACTGGGCTTCAACCCGAGGGTACATCTTGACCTCCTGAGATCGGATTCGAGTCCGGCAGATACGGCCGCCACATCCTGTATATAATAACGATCAGCACCAGCATGCCGGCACCGATCAGCGCACGCAAAGGCGCGTCCATGATCGTGCCGGCAGTCATGATCATTGAGGCCATGATCACCGTGACCGGCGGCACAACACCAAGTGGAGCATGGAAACGTACGGGTTCACCCACACGTCGGCGCCGCAAGATCAAGAGGGCAATAGCGCTCAGTGCATAGATGATCCATATGACAACTGAAAACAATCCAAGCAAGAAATCGAACGAGGCCGTCACAACATAGGCAGCGGTCGCCACTGCAATCATGATGACCGCACGCAAGGGCACACCGCGTCCATCCAACTTGCCTAACGCCGAAAAGAAGAAACCGTCGGCTGACATGGTTTGAATCAGACGAGAACACACCAGCACACTGCCGTTCAGCGATCCCAAGGCACACAGAACAATCAGGCTGGCAACGAGTTTGGCTGCATTTGCACCAAATCCGACGGAAACAGCATCAGCAAACACGCGGTCGCTGGTGGACGCCTGGTCAAAAGACAGGAGAGAACTGATGGAAAACTGAACCAGCAGATACACCAGGATGAGCACCGAACAGCCCACCCAGACCGCACGGCCTAAATCGCGGGCAGGATCTTTCAACTCACCTGCAATCATAGTGATGTCCGCCCAACCATCGTAGGTCCACAACACCACAATCAGGGCCGCGAAAGCAGTGCTCAAACCCATCGTAAAATCGGCAGGGATTCCAGTATCGGGATCAGTCTTTTGCCCACCCAAGAGTGCAGCCGAACAGAGCAAGGCCAGGGCGATGATTTTCAGGGCAGTCATGATGCGTTGCGCATTCGGGCCACTGCGTAAACCGGCAATATTGAGCACTGTGACGACAGCCACGGCCATGACAGCCATCGCGGTCTCATGACCTGACACCGCGGGGAGCAATTCCGTGAGATAGCCGGCAAAGATATACGCAATGGCTGCATGGGCTGCCGGATAGATCACCAAGGCCACGGTCCATCCGCCGACAAAGGCTGGACCGCCGCCAAAGGCAACACGGAAGGCATTAAAAAAACCGCCATCACGCGGCAGCCTGGCCCCGCATTCTGCATAGCAAAACGCACCGCAAGCCGCAATCCATCCACCCACGGCCCAAAAACTGATCGCCAGGCCCATGCTGCCGGTTGCTGCAATCACTTGGGCCGGAGCCACGAAGATCCCGGAGCCGATGATGATACCCACGAAAATAGCTGCTGCATCGATCCAATTCAGTTGTCGCCGTTGAGAATTCTCTGTCGATATGTTCGATGTCATTAGTCTCCTTAACCTGGAAGAGGTGTCAATGGCAGAAACTACGGCATGGCAGAATCCAAATCAGAATCCTTTGAGGCACTCTGCAAGAACAGGTAATCAACCGCAAGATTGCTCAAGGCACGTACACCCACAATCAATGCGCTTTCTTCCACATAGAATCTTGGAGAATGAGGGGACGCTACAGTTTCTGGATCAGCATCCTTGGGTGCTGTGCCCAGAAAGAAGAACAGGCCGGGAATCTCTTCCTGGTAGAACGAAAAATCCTCTGCGCCGGTAAGTGGGTTTCTGTTGGCATTGAAGTTGTCTGGGCCAGCGATCCGCTGCAGGGTCGGTGTCATCTGAATCGTTAGTGTGGGATCATTATAGGTGATCGGGAGTCCGTGGGTTTCGATTTTCACCTCGGCCGTGGCGTCCGCACTCTCGGCGATCTTGGTGACAATCTGTCGAACGTGTTCATGGATATCTTTACGCACCTTAGCATCAAGCGTGCGAATCGTCCCCACCAACTCCACTTCATCGGGGATGATATTACCGCGATTGCCGCCGTGAATACTGCCAATTGTCACCACGGCCGGCGTGGCTGTCAAGGGAACCTGTCGACTGACAATGGTCTGTAATGCCATCACCACCTGGGCTGCAACAACAATGGGATCCACGCCTCGCCAGGGTATGGCCCCATGCGTTTGACGGCCGCGAATGAGAATGCGCAGGCCATCTGAACTGGCCATCATCCCTCTCGCTCTGTAGCTGATCATGCGCCAGGGATCAAAACCTACATGAAGTCCGAAAATGGCACTGGGTGCCGGATTCTCCAAAACACCTTCCTTGATCATTAAGCTGGCGCCCCCTTCCTCTCCAGCCGGGGGGCCCTCCTCTGCGGGCTGAAAAATAAACTTCACGGTACCGGGTAGTTGACCACGCACCTGAGATAGGACCTTGGCCACGCCCATCAAAATGGCCATGTGCGCGTCATGACCGCAGGCATGCATTACACCCACCGTTTTGTTGTTATAAATGCCGCGATCTTCGGAGGCAAAAGGCAGGTTGGTATCCTCTGTCACGGGCAAAGCGTCCATATCGGCCCGGAGAGCCACAACCGGACCATCAGGTTTACCTCGTAAAATGCCAACCACGCCCGTATGTGCAATACCTGTTTGAACCTCCATGCCCAGCTTCTTGAGATGCTCAGCCACGATTTTCGCTGTGCGAAATTCACGATTACTCAGTTCAGGATGCTGATGAAAATCGCGACGCCATTCAATGACTCTGGATTCCACCTCTTGAGTCAGCCGGTCAAGGTCTTGGTGGAGTGCCTTCAACTCCTGGGCAGACACGTTGGAAACGTTCATGCAGAACAGGGATAACATACAAAGTGACAAACGGAAACCGGATCGGAAAATCATAATCATCTACCTTTCATTCAATTTGGCGTTGCTTTGCAGTGGACTGTACCAGACTCTTTTTGAACTACGAAAGTCGCCAAATGACGCGAAAAGAAAAGGCACCATAGTTTCCTGACCTCCGAAGTCTTGGCAAAGTAGGTTACTGAAGTAGTAAAGCGCACAGCAAATAGTCGCTTCTCTTTCTTTTGCGAATTTTCGCGTGTTCCGCCGTTCAAAAGAGAAGTTCGTAGTAAGGAGAACGTGTCTATTTCTCATTGACAATTCGCTCATGCTCAATCCTTGTGTAATCGCCATCAATTATCCACCCAATACGAAACGGAGCGCCGGATGACGTGACTGGGGCAGTTTCTTGAGCCGCCTGATTCCGTAGCCAAGGCCGATCATGACAATGATCATTCCAGCGAAGATGCCCAATCCCTCAATGTGCGTAAGCCCTTCGAAGTGCTCGAACACGACCCGCCCGATAAAGATCGAGTGGATCACATACATGAAGAGTGATGCTTCACCGAGTGCACGGAGTGGTGAGTATCCGGCCCAGGACTGCGTGAAGCGCGCGAGATAGAGCAGGACGATCGTGAACCCGGTCGCAGCCAGGAGGAAACCCGGGACTGGTGGGTAGAAGAGTTCACTGAAGCCCTCGCGCGAGTACATCGCACCGGGATAGAGGAACCAGGCAATCCCGCCAACCCCGATCATCGTGACGCCGACGATTTCGATCGAGCCGAACTTTGGCAGGACGTCTTCCATCTTGTCGCTCTGATAGGCCCCAAGTGCGCCACCGGCGAGCGCGAAGCCAAACCACGGTACAAGCGGAAACCAGCCATCGATAAACCAGTGCTGCAAGACCCCGGTTGTCTCTTCAGGCGAAACCGTATAGGTGCCATCGAAAAGAGGTTCAAGTGGATATGCCCCATAGCCAATGGCGAGTTGGAGGATGGGGGCCAAGGCGAAAATCACGCACGCTCCGATTGCCATACCCTTGGCCTTGAGTCGTGTCGCTGCATATACAAAAGGGATCGATACACCGATGAGATACAGAACATCAATGGTATGGAAGGGGACTACATGCCAGGCAAGGCCATCAACGAGTGCCCCAACAGCCACAACCA
>JAIPFM010000056.1 GCA_021736645.1 Phycisphaerae bacterium
TCATATACAAGGCGGCCGAAACAGGCGATATTTTCTATCGTCGATGCAGGCCAACGTAGCAGATGGCCGCTGCAGCCAGCCGAAGCCAGCAGGGTTTTGTTAGAGTGCCTTATTCTTGTCTTCTCTCCAATGTGTGTTCGCCAGGCACTGATGATTGATACGAGAGTTTCCGAACGTGTCATGGTGTATCTAACCTATAGTGGGTATGCATCTGAAAGATATTTCAGTTGTTAATGGTGTTGTCTACTGAAGGAGTGTGTTATGTGTAGAAAACGAATTACTGCTGTTTTAGCATTGTCTCTTTTCCTGATCTCATCGGCCAGTGCGGCGGTGATTTCATGGGACTTTGAGAACGGAAATGACCATGGCTTTATTCTCTGGAGCATCAATCCTCCCATCCCCGGCGAGGATGATCCCAACACGGCAGGTGATGAGGCATTGACAGGTGGTCTGCCGGATGCCGGCGTGGCCTGGAACATTGGGACACCCGACCAGTTTGACGGGCAAAAGGGAGCCGGCGATCCTTCACGTGGGAATTATGATGCGAATGGGTTGCTCAATTTAGACTTGGGCACGCAACGCATGACCCGTCATCACGGTTTCCTCAATACATACAGTCTGAACCAACACGGAGACTATGTCCACACACCTCAGAATGATCAAATCGCCACCTCACCCCTCGTGAATCTGGGGGAAGGGGCTATACTCACAGCCATCGTTGCAGGTTCTGGAGCCCCGACCGAACCCATACTCGATCCAAATCCGGCTTTGGGATATGCAGATGGTTCTGGCGGCATCGCGGTTCGTTCGGCTATGGATGGCACAATCCTCGCAAGCACCAAAGCGGAAGGTAAGGGAGGAGAGGACGCATTTGTCCTGGACCTGTCAGCCTTTGCTGGTCAGCAGGTTTACATAGAAGTCGTCGACGCCCATGACGGCGGTTGGGGTTGGATAGCTGTAGATAAGATCGAAATTACCAATGCGAGAGTCCCGGGGCAAGCGGTGTTGGTCACAAATGCCGCCTCAATGGCCGGTTATGACCATGCCATGGTGGACCGACTCGTTTCGCTGGGCTATGAAGTCACCATTATAGACAGCAAAGACCCTAAGAATGGTGTATTTACCGTCGAAGAAGCTGAGTCGCTTGACCTGATTATCGTCTCAGAAGTGATCAGTTCCAGTGACGCCAATCCGCTTGCCGGCGCCAATGTCCCCATCATGAACGGTGAAGGCTATGGTTGGCACAAGGTGAACTACGCCGAATCCGATGGATCAGCAGGTTGGAAGCCTGTGAACGACCCGAATGGTAATCCTGTTACCATTATTGATGATAGCCACTGGATCGTGGTGGACGCCAACCTTACGGCCGGGCCGATTGCATACCTCCAGAATGAGGACGCGACTACCACCTGCGCTGCGGTCTCCTCACTGGCTCCGGGCGCTGTCAACATTGCTTCGATAGTCGTTGACGACATCGAGTACGCATTGATCTTCGCCATCGAAGCTGGCGCGCAACTGGCCAAAGATCCAAACAATATCGCCGCCAACAGAATCGTCGGCTTCAGCCTGCCCGGCAATCAGGATCCCAATCTTTCGAATGAAGGCTGGGCATTGTTTGACGCTGCAATCCGCTGGCTGGATCCCGCCCCGCAAGCTGGATTGATCACCAAGGCCCCCGACCAGTTGGCCGGTTTCGATCAACAGATGTTTGACCGACTTGAATTCCTGGGCTATGCCGTCGAGATTATAGCGAGCGGCGATGTCAAAGGCGGTGCTTTCACAGTCGCGGACGCTGAAGCGTTTGATGTGATTGTCGTGTCCGAATCGATCAGTTCCAGTGATGTCAGTAATCTTGCTGGCGCCAATGTACCCATGATGAACGGCGAGGGCTATGGCTGGCACAAGATGAACTACGCTGAAAGTGACGGATCAGCAAGTTGGCAGGATGCTAACGATCTGGTAGATGTTGTCAATGAGACCCACCCGATCATCGTGGATGCTGCACTCAGCGTCGGAACGATGGAATACCTCCTGGATGAGAAAGCGTCAGCGACCACTGCTTCGGCCACCTCACTGGCTCCGGGCGCTGAGGGTCTCGTCTCCATCACAATCGACGGGACCGAGTACGCGCTAATCTTTGCAATCGACAAGGACGCGGAACTGGCCAAAGGTGCTGGCCCGGCCGCCAACCGGATCGTGGGCTTCAGCTTGCCCGGCAATACACCTGAAGGCGGCAGCAATGTTCTCTCGGACGACGGTTGGGCACTGTTTGAAGCTTCAATCCGCTGGCTGGACGCAATAGACGACTAACGGATCAACGAGTTTAAGTTTGGATGTTTCGACTGGAGACACAAATGTAGAATTTCTCCTTCTTCGGTTTTCCAGGGCCTGCATTCAAATGCAGGCCCTATTTCTTGGGTGCCGAACAACCTTTTGGGATTGGCTCACCGCCGGAGACATCGTCGCCATCCAAAGATCCCAAAGTCGATCATGAGAAGCCTGGGTAGTGAGTTGTTGTGTTAACAAGTGACATAAAAACTTGTAGTGAGCACACCTCAAGCTCAAAATATTCACCCGTCGAAGGCCATCAAATCCTTGGCGGATAGCCATTCTTCTTAGTATAATGTGTTGCACTAAATAATACTGACACACAAGTAATAAAAGAGGGGCACCTTTCAATATGACGGACAAAATTCAATACGTCCTAACCGTCGACCAGGGTACAAGCGGCACCAAGGCCGTCATCTTTGACGCACAGGGTCAACTCGTGGCCAAAGCCACCGAACCGCTGACATCTTCTTATCCTGTCCCTGGTTTTGTGGAGCAAGATCCGCTGGAGATCTATCAAAATGTCCTGGCAGCGGTCAGGGCTTGTTTGGTGAGTTTCGAGGGAGACCTCAGCCAGATCGTCACCTGCGGTATCGCCAACCAACGTGAGACCTTCTGTCTGTGGGATGACTCAGGCCAGCCCCTGTGCCCTGCCGTGGTGTGGCAGTGCAAACGTTCAGTCGAGATCTGTAATCGCTTAAAAGGCACACCACTCGAAGAGGAGATCATCGAACGCACCGGCCTGATCGCAGATCCCTATTTCTCCGGCACCAAGCTGATCTGGCTCTATGAAAACGATGCCAGGATCAAGACAGCGATTGACCAGGGCCTTGCCCTGTTTGGCACGATCGATACCTGGCTCCTATATAAGCTGACAGGGGGCAATCACTATGCCACTGACTACACCAATGCCTCACGCACCCTGTTCTTCAATATTGGCGATCTGGACTGGGACAGAGAGCTGCTCGAGCAGTTTAATCTCTCCGGTCTCAAGCTGCCTGAAACCAAACCGTCCTCCCATGCCTTTGGCAGGACCGACTTTGAGGGTCTATTGCCTGGACCCATTGGTATTGATGCCTTGATTGGCGATTCCCATGCTGCTGCCTTTGGCGAAGGTTGCTTCTCGCCTGGAACGGCCAAGGCCACACTGGGCACAGGCTGCTCTATTCTCCTGAACACCGGTAATAAACGCATTGCCTCGCCCCAAGGCATGGTCACCACGATCTGCTGGAGTACCACCGGACGCGTGGACTACGCATTGGAGGGAATCATTGTCACCTGTGGCGCGACCATCAACTGGCTCAAGGACAATCTGGGCCTGTTTGCAGAAAGCCAAGACACTGAGGCCATGGCTCTCAGTGTGCCGGACAATAACGGCGTGTATCTGGTCCCTGCCTTTAGCGGGCTGGGTGCACCGCACTGGCAGATGAACCTGAAAGCAGCTATCGTGGGATTGACCCTGGGCTGTGACAAGCATCATATTGTGCGTGCAGCTTTGGAATCGATTCCGTTTCAGATCAAGGATATCATCCAAGCCATGGAGCAGGACAGCGGTATAACCCTGCAGCAACTGCGAGTGGATGGCGGCATCAGTGCCAACCGTTTCGTGATGCAGTTCCTAACTGACCTGCTGCAAACCCAGGTGGTTAATATTGGTATGCAAGACGTCTCAGCCTTGGGGGCTGCCTACATGGCAGGATTGCAGCAAGGTATCTTTACAGACATCGACCATCTGGCAAAGCTCAACATCGACAAGACGGTCTTCAATCCCGGTTCTCAGGCAGATCAAGGGAAGGCGTTCACAATGCACCAGGGCTGGACTCGGGCCATAGAGCAATTAATCTAGACTGTTTTCTCCGCGTCCTCTGCGAGAAGGCTAAAAAAGGATAGAAACCATGAATAGAACGATCAAGGTGACACCCCTCCTCCTACTGTGCCTTATATGTGGTTCCAGTATTGCTGGTGACAGGGCCCTGACCAACACCTGGTCCAGTCCTTATGTCACTTTTCGCTGTACGGACATCAATGACGTGCATTGGACCACGGGTTTTTGGGCGGACCGCTTTGCCACCTGTGAAACCAGCATGGTCCCGACCCTATGGCGCGTACTGTCCGATCCCAAAACCTGTCCAGCCTATGATAACTTTCTAATTGCCGCCGGGCAGAAGCAGGGCCGGCACCATGGCGCCAAGTGGTTTGATGGCGACTTTTACAAGTGGTTGGAAACCGCCGCCACTGTGTATGGCATCACCCGTGACCCTGCCCTGGACAGGCAAATGGATGAGATCATAGCAGTCATCGCGCAGACCCAGCGACCTGACGGCTACATCCATTCACCTGTCGTCATTCAAGAGCGAACGCAGAGTTCCGCGGCCAGCGCATTCCAGGAGCGACTGGACTTTGAAACCTATAACATGGGACACTTGATGACCTGCGCCTGTGTGCACACTCGCGTCACAGGCAAGACGTCCCTGCTGAACGTCGCACGCAAGGCCGCTGATTATCTGTACCGCCTGTACAAGACCTCTCCCGAGATTGTGGCCAACAATGCCATCTGTCCGTCCCATTACATGGGCGTGGTGGAAATGTATCGTACGACACATGATCCCAAATACCTGGAACTGGCCAAGGGACTCATAGAAATCCGTGATCTGGTGACCTTGGGCACGGA
Source organism: Phycisphaerae bacterium (assembly GCA_021736645.1). Lineage (GTDB taxonomy): Bacteria > Planctomycetota > Phycisphaerae > Sedimentisphaerales > Anaerobacaceae > JAIPFM01. The sequence goes on from JAIPFM010000056.1 coordinate 5,000, forward strand.
CCACAACCAGGATCGACACCCTTTCCGTAAACAGACTGAAGCGGTCGGCCATGCGGTGCGAGCCAACTACCTCTATGCAGGCGTGGCAGATATCTATGCGGAAACCGGTGACCCATCCCTGCTCACCACCCTGGAGACACTGTGGGAAGATGTGACCTATCGCAAGCTGTATGTCACAGGTGCCACCGGTGCCCTGTACGATGGAGCCTCACCGGACGGCTCCAGGAACCACACAGCCATTCAACTGGTGCACCAGGCCTACGGCCGGCCCTATCAACTGCCTAATGTCACGGCCTACAACGAGTCCTGCGCCACTATTGGCTATGCCCTGTGGAACTGGCGTATGCTGACCATCACGGGCCAGGCCCGCTATGCCGATGTCCTGGAACATGTGCTCTACAACGGTGTGCTGTCGACCATCAGCCTGGACGGCACCAAGTTTTTCTATCGCAACACGCTGCGTCAGGTGGATGACCTGCCTTTTGAGCTGCGATGGTCAGACCAGCGCGTGCCCTACATCAGTTGCTTCTGCTGCCCACCCAACATCATTCGTACGATGGCAGAGGTCAGCAGCTATGCGTACTCGCTCACCGATCGAGGGGTGTGGGTGAACCTCTACGGCAGCAATGTCCTGAATACCCAAATGGCTGACGGGTCTGTGATCAAGCTCACCCAGGAGACAGATTACCCCTGGGGCGGCACCATACGTTTCTCCATTGACCGGTGTCCGACTGGTACATGGTCTCTCTTTTTGCGAATTCCAGGTTGGGCCACCGACGCAAAGGTTCTCGTCAATGGCAAGCCTGTATCATTCGCCATCAAACCCGATCAGTACGTAGACCTGAATCGTCAGTGGTCCCGGGGCGACAAATGCGAACTCATATTGCCGATGCAACCGTGCCTGATCGAGGCTCATCCCCTGGTGGAGGAGGCCCGCAACCAGGTGGCTGTGCAACGCGGCCCTATTGTCTATTGCCTGGAATCCTCGGATCTGCCCAACGGTACAGACATAGACGACATCGCCTTGACAGCCACCCCAGCATTCAAGGCCCAATACGACCCCAAACTCCTGGGCGGTATTACCGTCATAAAAACCAATGCCCAGTACCTGCCCGAAAAGGACTGGAAGAACACCCTCTACCGCAAAGTCTCCACGGACAAACCCAAGGTGGTAGAAGTCAGTCTGATCCCCTACTACGCGTGGGGCAACAGGGGTGAGTCTGAGATGACGGTCTGGATACCACGACGCTGAGGTATTCAAACAACAGTGTATGGGAGCACCAAAATGAAGATTAAGACGACCTCTCTGGTCCTACTGATGGTGGAAACCATCATGTTCAAAGTTTTTGTGTTGGCCATCACATTGTATGCAGCCGCTGCCCAGGCCGAAGAACCTGTGCGCTACGTGGGCCCGGACAAGACCTCAAACAGCAGCTATGCCGATGGGTATCATGACGGCCAGATGCGTCCTGCGATTGGCACCCAGAACCATCAAATTCTGCGAGCCAATCGCACCCATCCGGAGTGGTCGGACGGCCTGGGCTGGACCTACAACCATGCCCCCATGCTGGCCTATGCCAATCGCCAGTTCTATTGCCAGTATCTGGCCAATCCTACAGGTGAGCACGTGCCCCCAGGTGTCACCCTGCTGACGCGCTCGCAGGATGGCGAGCACTGGACCCGGCCAGAGGTCCTGTTCCCGATCTACGCCCTGGCAAAAGATGCCGATTCCTTTGAGTACACGGTTATGCATCAGCGCATGGGTTTCTACCTCGCCCCCAATGGCCGCTTTCTGACCATGGCCTTTTACTGTGTCAACGATGGCAATGGCATCGGCCGTGTGGTCAGGGAGATCTATGGTGATGATTCTCTCGGCCCGGTCTACTTCATCCGGGTCAATGACAACTGGAATGGCCAGGTGCACTATGCCCGGTACACCGAGTCTCCGGATGCAGGCTTTGTCGAGGCCTGCCAATCCGCAGTCTACTATCTCAAGGACTTCAAGGCCCTGCCCTCTGAACCGCTGATCCTTGATGCGCAGGACTTCAAACACCACGTCGACCGCTTTAATACCATGGAAGACGAGCCTGTGGTCAATGCCATTCCCAATGCCCGGGCCTGGTCCTGGATGCAGGCCAATGTCCCCCTGTTTGAATGCTCAGACAAAGATCTCGAAGAGATTTACTACTATCGCTGGTGGACTTACAGGAAACACATCAAGGACACACCGGATGGCCGTGTACTCACGGAATTCATCACGCCGGTCAACCATGCCGGGCCATACAACACGATCAGTTGTGCCCTGGGTCACCACCTCAATGAAGGCCGCTGGCTGCAGGACCAGGGCCTGCTCAATGAATACGTTTTGTTCTGGCTGCGAGGCCGGCATGGCGGCCCCCAGTCACACCTGCACAAATTCAGCAGCTGGCTGCCGAGTGCCCTGTACAGCCGCTATCTGGTCAATCACGACGCAAGCTTTCTGAAGGACTTATTACCCGACCTTGTCAAGGATTACGAGCAATGGGAGACGGAAAGACAACTGCCCAACGGCCTCTTCTGGCAGTATGACGTGAAGGACGGGATGGAGGAGTCCATCAGCGGCGGACGTCGCGCCAAGAACATTCGCCCCACCATCAACAGCTATATGATCGCCAATGCCCAGGCCATCACCGCGATTGCCAACATGGCAGGGCAACCCGATCTGGCTCAAACCTATCGTCAAAAGGCCGAAACTCTCAAGGGTCTCATGCTAAAGACCCTCTGGGACGCTGAGGCTCAGTTCTTCAAGGTCCAATTCGAAAATGGCCAACTCTCTGACGCACGCGAAGCCATTGGCTACATCCCCTGGATGTTCAACCTCCCCGAAGACCGGCACGCCCCTGCCTGGCAGCAAATCCTCGATCCAAAAGGATTTGCAGCCCCCTATGGCCTGACCACGGCCGAACAGCGTCACCCAAAATTCCGCACCCACGGCACAGGCACCTGCGAATGGGACGGCGCGGTCTGGCCCTTTGCCACGTCACAGACCTTGATGGCACTGGCCAATGTTTTAAAATTCAGTGATCAATCGTTCGTATCAAAGCAGGACTACTTCAACGCCCTGCTGACCTATGCCAGGGCCCAGCACAAAAACGGTCGGCCCTACATCGGCGAATATCAGGACGAGCAAACAGGCGTCTGGCTCAAGGGAGACAATCCGCGCAGCCGCGCCTACAACCACTCCACCTTCTGCGACCTCATCATCAGCGGCCTGATCGGCCTGTGCGCACAATCAGACGATACCATCATTATCGATCCCCTGATTCCAGCCAACACATGGGACTGGTTCGCTTTGGACCGTATTCCCTACCACGGCCAAAGCCTGACGATCCTTTGGGACCGCACAGGTGAGAAATACCTCAAAGGCAAAGGATTCTCTGTGTTTGTCAATGGCCAACTGGCAGCCCATTGCCCCGCGCTTGATAAAATCAAGGGTTCTGTGAATCGCTAGAATAAACAAGTCCGCATGTGACCTGAAATGTGTCATGATCCAAACACATACTCAGACAAAAAAAAAGCGGCCCTGGACTTCCAAGGCCGCTCAACTTGCTGTGTACAATCATTGGCTTCAGTTACGGACTCAGCATATACTCGACTGCATTGATGAGCATCTGTGCACCATCTTCGTACAGATCATACAAACCGGCTGTTTCTGCACTGACACCATCAGCTTCGCGAGCACCTGTCAGAAAGACCAGTCGATGACCGGCCAGTATGTCCGTACCTGCGCCACCGTCGTGCGTCAAGGTGGCTCCAGCCTGCCATTCGCTGATCACCATGCCGCCAACCGGACCATTGCCCGCTCCTGAAATCGTGGCCAGCAGTGTCCCTTCGGCATTCAATGGATCATCATTGATCGAGATGCCCCTCGCCACAGTGGTACCATCCGTAGGATAGATGACAACGCCTGCAAATGGATTCACCATCGTACCTCCAGTCAGGTCAATGCCCGCGAAGATTGGGTGGCTCGAATCGTTGACTGTCAGCGAAATGTCACCGGTGGTATCCACCATGGTCCCGCCTGTGGTAAAGCCCATGCGGCTGGACCGAGTGGTGTATCCACCTGTGATGATCATGGGCGTGGTGATACTGTTCCACGCTGTGGCGCCTTCGTTTTGATAACCGCCACTGGCCACGGAACGACTGACAATGACCAGATCCACGGCATTGAGCACGTCCGGATCCGGCGCGTTTGTTGTGATGTATCTGATCACTTCATATCCGTGGGCCATCAGGAGATCGGTGTAGGCCTTGTCAGGGGCTTCCGTGAAACCGGCACCAGCAGCCCCTGCAGAAGGCGTGCTATCGTCGCCATGGAAAGAAACCCAGGCAACCAGGGGAAGACCACTGGAACCCGGGTCAGCAGGGCCTCCGTCAGGATAAAGCCCGATGTCGTCAATGAGGATCATGCCGGAAGCATTGCTGCCATCAATGCCAATTACGAGGCTTGTGACATCTTGAAGATTCGTGTTCACGGAAGACAGATCAATGTTAAAGTAATGCCATAGCGAGCCATCCAGCGTCTGGGGATAGGTGACCTTGGTATTATTGATCACTGCAAAGAGCGTTCCAGTGTTTCCGGTTTGACCGCGGAAGGCAATGGAAAGGGTCTTGGCCTTGCCAATCGTCCAGTCCTGGGGCACTGTGAATGACCGCTCAGTCTTTGAAGCCACATTGCCGGCATTGCTGTAGTAGAATGGCATGGACTGACTGCTACCCGGAACCGTACTGGCAGTCTCCATGATGGAGCCGTTAAAATAAGGACTGCTCGGACCCCAGATGTCATGGCCAATGCCAGCCCCCGTACCATTGCCAGGGTAGTCCACAGGGAAAAACTCGTCCGCTGAATATCCGTAACCATCCAGCCAGGCCTGGAACGGCCTGTTGGGTGACAGGTTGCTGTAACTCTCAAAGTCATCCACAACCAATGTTGCAGGCGTACTGAAACTCCATACCGGCCCTGCCCATACGGATGGGGACTCTATCTCGTTGACTTCATCGACCTTCCAGTAGTATGTCGTATCCAACTCAAGCTCAAATGCGTCCAAGTCAATACTGTTTGTGCTTGACAACGCAGAAGGCGCAGATCCATCCGTCGCCGCATCCTGATCTGCATCGACGTACACCGTATGTTGGCCGGCCTCGCGACCTGCACGCCATGCCAAACTTGAATTTGGAAGCACATTTACTGAACCGGATGCCGGAACAGGTGTGCGTGCCCGCAGGGGAATGCCGTAGAACTGAACTTCAGACACACCATACTGCAGGAGCAGGCCGCCCCAGTTGCTCAGGATGTTGATTCGAACATACTTGGCCAGAGCCAAACCAAGGTCAATCGCATCCGGTTGGTCGTACGTGGCCAGACCCGGGGCCCGACTGACTTGAGTGGATTCCCCAATGGCGGTCCAAGCCACACCATCGATTGAAGCTTCAAGGTTGACATCCTTGAGACCCCAGCCAATGAATCCTTCGGAACTGCTGTTGGAGTTCCAGACCAACATGTGATCGAGTTTCTGGACTTGATCGAACTCGAACATCAACCAGGAGGCCAAGTCCCCGGGTGTGCTGAGCCACATGTCGTTGCTGTTTGTTGAATGGGTCATACCATTCAGACCGGAACCGTTCACGGTCATACTGGGTGTATTCGCAGCCGAAAAGCTCGACGCAGTCACATGATTGACGTCCACCGGAATCATGATCGAATGGGGCTCTACTGTAAAACTCCAGACACTGCCTTTGAACACAGTCCTGTCCGGTGTGCCGTTGACTTCATCCACGCGCCAAAAATAGGTGTGTCCAAAATCAAGACGTCCGGGATCAAACGAATTGACATCCAGCCCTGAGCTGGCCGCCACAGTGGCTGAATTTACATCTTCAAAACTCGTGCCAAAGTAAACATTGTGTTTGGCTGCATACTCACCTGGTTCCCAGGTCAAAGTGGCATTCCGTGATACGTCATTGCCACCATCAGGAGGCGCGGGACTGCCAGCCGATGTCTTATTATTCACCATGATCCCTGGAATCTCATTTTCAGCCATCGCTCGATTATAAATGCGAAAGTCACTGATTGCCCCAGGGAACCATCGCGCGTTGCTTGTGCCCCCCAATGTCCCCAAGACGACCTGCACAGGCTCTTCAAAGGCGGTGCTGTCACTGGCAGTCAGGGCCACCTCGCCATTCATGTACAGGATCATGGTGTCTTCTGTTTTGACGGCCGCCATATGATACCAGGCACCATCATCATACGTGGCTGTGGTGTATCCAGTTGTGCCTCCCCCAGTGTCCATGGGCTCGGCGCGGTGCAAATAACGCATAAAGCCCTCAGCCCGCAGTTCCAGCAGAATACCATGGAGATGCCCGCTCAAAGCATAGATCGAGGCCACGTCAAAGGTTCCGCCTGGCGTACCGTCAAAGCGGAACCACACGGATACGGTGTACGTGTCCAGCTCATAGGGCCCCAGGATTTCGACATAATCATCCACACCGTCAAGCACCAATACATTGCCGCGTTCCGCATCCATTTCCCAGACAGGTCCGCCTATCAGGGTGGCGTCCAGCCCATGGTCGCTATCATCCCTGGCCACTTCGCCTTCGCCCTCATCGAACAGCCATTGCCCCATCAGGCTCGGATCAGCAGCCATAGCACCATGGCTCTGAACCAGGATTAATGATGCTATCAGTAAAGTTGAGAAAAATACTCTGTTGAACATAACAATCCTCCTCGTCAAGATTAATTTTGCACGTACCACGTACCTCACACCCCCCCAACGCGTTTCTTCCCTTCTTCTTGATATGATCTACCACGAGACAACAAATACCACAGGGTCTCATTGGGCTCCTTTATTTAACAGCCTTGGAAACGATTATACGCCCAAAATCAACGCAAATCAATGGAAAACAGTCGCAGGGCAGCCTTCCTACGTGCTGACTGTCAATGACATGATGTTGGACAACATTTTTGGGCACGTTGACGCAATTGCGACGCATGCGACTGGACAAGGCAGCACGATATCGCAACTACATGTTCACCATCCTCAACGGTATCAAGAGGGTCACAGAACAATGCGAAGCCGCGGGAGCGGCGGCGAGCCTGGCAATCAACAGTCGAGACTATTTCGCGAATCACCGACGTTACCACCTCTGGAAGAACCTCTTGACCGCCTATGCCAGGAAAGGTGACCACCGGGAAGACGCAAAGCTCTTTTTACTCTTCATGAAAAACCTCAAAGGAGGTCAACCCCTGACTGTCACGCCTATGGCCCTGCTTCGCCAAACCCATCAGACCGAAGTACAGGATCTCGACCAGGCCACAGAATCTCTGGATGAAAATGAAACGCCACAGCGTCATGAAGTCGCCCGTTTGATCAGGTACTTTGTCTATCACGGCCATCTCCCTCACAACCTTGAATCCAAAGGATGAGTCTATGACTGGATGTAATGAATTCTCCCATGGCAGACGGACACAGTGGTTCGTCATCGTATGGCTCAGCGTCATGCTGGGCATAAGTTGGCTGGTTGTGGCAGGCGAACCAGTAGAAAGCAATGCCATGGGGTTGCGCCTCGGGGGATGTGGGGGCGTGTGTTTTTACGCCTCAGTGGGAGAGTTGTGGATTGAGGTGGAAAAGCAGGATCTCAATCGGCGTGCCAACAAGACTCATTTGCGGGCGTTGCTCTTTGCGCCGGATCGAAGCGTGGTTGATGAGGCCTGGATCGCCGATGACGGCCAGACCGCCAATGGTAGTCCAGGGTCAGTGCAGCGGGCACTGCTGCGCACCCATGTGACACGGCCGGGAGTGTATGGACTGAACATCACTGTGACTGAGGATCGCTACGGTGAGCATGTGTCCTGGGGGTTCAAGAGCAACTGTCAAAAATACCTTATAGAGACCTCCAGAGGTCACAAGGATGCTAGCCATGAAGAGCCCATTGTACTGCGAAATGCCGGACAACCGGGCAATGCGGGATTCATGCCGAGCGTTCAGCCATTCTCCGTGGCCGGAAGCGGCTTATCCAAGAAGATGAAAAAGGTGCTTCTCTATAACCGTGAGGGCAAGACAATCAGGACGCTCCCAGTGTCACCTGAGGTCAAGGCGTCTACCACGTTTGCCGCAGACAACTCTCGCCAGGGTCAATTGTGGAGACTGCATTTCAGTGACGCGCAGGCCGTCATCAATATTGATGGCGTCACACGCTGGCAGCGAGGCGAACCCTGGGAAAATCTGTCTTTTTGGACGCCTGAGTTGTCTTCCTGGTTTGCCTTCCTTGAAAATCGGTGGCGGTGTCACGTTCACGGCCTGGCCGATACCCGGGACCGGCGGTTTTGACATAGAACAGTTTTCAGGACACAATGTACTGAGCGGTCCCCCGCCTCTGGCACGTTTCCATCAAACGGCCAGAGATCCAAAACTGATATGGCGCCGCATCCATGACCTCGATCTGATCCTGCCGGCCAAACAGCCCAACGGTTCGATCGTGATGGGCCATCCCGTTGCCGTGTCGAAACAATGCATTGGTCTCTCTGCCCATTCAGGTATACCCTCAACCCTGGTATCGCGTGGAGACAAGGTTCACATCACCTGGGGCGAGGCCACACCCCCGGAGGCCAAGGCCCCGGGCGTACCCACCTATGTGGCGACCTATGATCGCACGACCGGCCAGCTCGGATCGCGCGTACTGGTTGGCTACGGTCCGCCGGCCAATGATGTGTATAACTCACCCTGTATCACCATGGACAGCCAGGGTCATCTCCACGTGCTCATCTGCACGCACGGACGTACCTTCAAGTATGTGCGATCCCTGTTGCCCAACAGTGCCAACAGCGCCTGGACAGAGGAGGAGGACGTGGGCGCAGGCCTACGTCAAACCTATGTGGGCATGGTTTGCACACCGGATGACACGCTGCATCTGGTATTTCGACTGTGGCTGGACGACCACCGGTATTTCCCGGCAAGTCACTACGCGACCCTGGCGACCATGTCCAAACGTCCCACTGAGCCATGGTCCGAGGCCCGACCCCTCGTGGTCGCGCCCTTCTCGGAATACAGCATTTTCTACCATCGATTGACCCTCGATCGGGCAGGCGCCCCGTTCCTCTCTTACGACTACTGGTCCACGTTCTGGTTCTATCGCACGGATCACCGCGGCACGCGCCGGTCACTCCTGATGTCTTCGGATGGCGGCAACACCTGGAAACTGGCTCAGTCACACCAATTCATACAGTGAAGACTTCGCTATGGTTTGCGCATGTAAAGCCAAACACCGTAGTTCAGGTCGGGATCCTCGGGTTTGTGGCGGATCACTTCGAATTGCTGAATGCCAAGCTTTCGCATGAGGTTCCGAAATCTTTCGGCGTCCGTGTCCGGATCGTATTTGGGGCCACCGATTCGACCGGCCTTGGCAAGTTTGCGTACTTGGGCCTCCGGCATGGTCGGGGCGACCCCGCGTCCGATGAAGGCCAGGCCTCCGGAATTCAGAACTCGAAGGATCTCGGACAATCCCCTTTCGAGATCCGGCCAGAACTGGTAGCTGCCACGTGACACGACAACATCCGCGTAGTTGTCTCTGAACGGTAAGGCACAGACGTCGGCAAAGACGAAACCCGTGCGGTGCGCGATGTTCTCCTTGAGTGTGTTTTTGGCGAACGGTCGCGCGCACCAGGTGTTGATATCCGTGTTGATCCAGTAGAACTGGCTGGTTCGCTTGACCAGATGGACAATCAAGTCACCTGGGCCACCGCCAATATCAATACCGATGCCCGGCTTCTCGGAAAGCTCGAACAGTCTAACAAGGTAATCCGCCAATTCTGAGTACACACTCTGCCGCCCCTGTGCCACTTTCTGCATCTTCGTGGCACCTGCTTCGCCATAGGTTTCATAGTCGGGCCTCTGAGCAGCCCCAGACGTCCCGCCGGAATCTCTGCCGGCCTGCGACTCAGACACCGCAGGCATCACTGCAGCCAGAACCAGTGCAACGAAAATCAATCCAGCTTCCGGCATACGAGTCTGTGGTAAATATATCTTCATGTTATCTCCCGTGTTGGCTGTCCAGTTGATTGTCCGTTCGTGCTCAGGGCTTTGCTGCAACCCGACACTGATCCTCACAACAACAACTCCTTGATCTTCCTTATTTTCGAGGATATAATCGCTCAAATGGTTGAAAAATGCAATTCTTTACCAAGACAGCAAAACGCAATTTGTAGATTTGGCTTTGGACTCTCGGCAAATGGGAAATATGCATTTGAATCGTTTTCGTTCTGCAACAATCCCAAACGCCAGACTTAGCAGAGAAAGGGGACACTTATGAAAATTGCTCTACCGTCAAACGGCTCGAAAATCGATGAACACTTTGGCCACTGCCAAGGTTTCACCCTCTTCAGCATTGATGATGAGAACAAGGTTGTCTCTGAGGAGACATTGACTCCGCCACCCGGCTGTGGATGCAAGTCCAGCATAGTCCCCCAATTGGCCAGTATGGGAGTCTCTGTGATGTTGGCTGGGAATATGGGCGACGGGGCCGTGAACGTCTTGGCAAGCCACGGCATCAAGACTATTCGAGGCTGCGCCGGTGACGTACATGACGTGGTTCAGGCGTGGTTGGCGGGCACACTCGATGATTCAGGAGCGGTCTGCCGGTCCCATGACTCTGGAGGTTGTCCAGGGCATTCGTAGTCGCATTCTGTAGCTGACGAAAGGATCAATCGTGAAAAAAATATCAAGAAAAGCCTTTATCGTAGGTGGTGTGACTGCAGCAGCAACCGGTGCTTGCCTATGTACAAAAACAGGCCGGGCCACAATATTCGGAGTAGGCGACACGCCACCCATTGCTTCTGATGCCTACGACATTGCCGAAGACAAAAGCATCAGGATACATCTTGACAGGGTTCCCGAACTCGCATTCGATGGAGGGTCCATCAAAATTTTGGATACGGCAATCGACGATTCCTTGATTATCGTTCGCATCGCAGAAAATGACTATGTGGCATCATCGATAAAATGCACTCACCGGGGAGTTGAAGTTGAGTACCAAGCGCAAGACAAGTGCTTCAAGTGTGCCAGCCTCGGTGGAAGCACATTCAAGACCAGCGGTGAGAAGATTCATGGATTTGCGAAAAGCCCTCTGAAGACATATCCCGTATCCACGGAAGGCGACACCCTGGTCGTCCGGCTGTCCTAGCCCTTTTTTCCCCAGCGAAGAATTGTCCATTGCCTTGCTTGGGCAATGTTTTTCAGTCGAACATCTGGATTGACGCAAATAGGGAGATCGACGAGTTCCAGAAGTTCCAGGTCCGAAATATGGTCTGCATAAAACACTGTTTGCGTATACGTGGAGGTTGAACGCTGCAGATAGTTTCTGTACGCACGCGTTTTTTGCGAACCATACATGGCATGTCCCTCAATATTCCCGGTAAAGGTCTCGCCATCCAGTTGCAGTTTCGTTGCAATACAGTCGTCAATACCCAACTCCCGACAAATAGACTGAACCACGGGCTCCGTGGAAGCGGATAAAGCCACGGTCTTGTCGCCTTGCTGCCTGTGGTCCCGCAGGCACCGGTAGGCTTCGGGGAACACCTTCTTCTGAAATCTGGAGAAGTTCTCCTGAATCAGCCTTTCAATATCAGAGAGCTTCCGATGTGCCAGTGCAGCATACGCCTGCCTGTAGATCTGAGTAGGATCGTCTGCAAGATACAGCTTATAGGCAATAAACCAGACTGTCACGCGCAGGAGCACGTCCCATGTCATGATTCCCTGTTGGTTCAGTAGACGAAAGAATACTGTCTGGGTGTGTCCACTCATCAGTGTCCCGTCAACATCAAACAGGACGAGACGCTTTGTCACGTGCTCTATCGGCATACGATAGTCCTTCACATTTCACGAATCCTCATTCCGCGCTCCCAATGCCTCATCGATCTTGGCCTTCAAGAAGGCTGGCTTGATGAATACGGCAATAAAGTGATCACTACCCGGTATCATCGAATAGGTCTGCAGGATCCAGCCAGCCTCTTCTGCCTGTTGGGTCAGCAGCCCCGGTTGCCAGGCATGATCCTTGCTTTGACCGGAAGCCAGAGCCATATGCAGCTCTACCACAGCCAAACGCCCGGAGGCCTTTGTCACCTGGGTAAGGTGACGAAGATAGTCCACGTGCCCCTCCAGGTGATGATAGGTTTTGGAGAGAAAGACCAGATCGCAGGAATGATCAGGCAAACCAGTGCCATCCATTGGACAACGATAGGCCTTGATCTGCGGTGTATCAACATATCTGTTCCTGATGGCATCCACCTTATTCTGAACCACTTCGCCGGCATAGACCCTACCGTCGGCACCCACGCGGTCAGCCATATGCTTGGTCCACCATCCATCACCAGCCCCGATATCAACAATCACCTGACCCGGCTTCAACGCCAACTGAGCCATGACAAAATCCGCTGCTTCACGATAACCGCGCCCGGCACGTACGTTGGATCTCTGGGCCCACACAGGTAAACACGAAACTGCAATCAACACGACACTGACTTTGACATGCTTTAACATAATTCAACTCCACCAAATTAATTGGAAATGACATGTGATCCAATTGAATCACTTTTTGACATATCAAGGAAGGCCTTTTGGATGGCCTACAACCATTATACAATCACTTTCATGCGCGACGACCCTATTTCAATGTTATAGAAGGAATTATGCGGACAAGAATTGCGCCACACGGGAACAAAACGTAGCCGTCCTCTTGGAGGACCGGCTACGTTGTCTACCTCTTAAAACATGACATGTCATTAAGCCACTTGGCTATCTGATTTATGGTGTCACAGGTGTTGTCTTGTACAGCCCAATATCGTCAATGAGAAGCAGGCCTTTGGCCCCGGCACCCTCCACACCGATACTCAATGTGTTGACACTGCTGACAGCCAGAGAACCCAGATCAATAGCCCAAGGAGTCCATTTGAGTTCTGCCAGATTCGAGGCATCCCCATCATACAGAATCCTGGTGTCGTTGATCTTGACATACAACTGGCCTGTGTTGGCTTCAGCACCATAGAAATACAGCACCAGTACTTGGATACCGTGCGCGCTCCAATCCTGGGGCATCGACCACTTGCGGTCGATTTGAGACACTATGCTGCCAGTATTGTCGTAGTAGAATGGCAGCGACTGTCTACTACCCGTCCTCGTGATGGCTTTCTCCATGATCTGACCATCAAAGTTCGGACTGCTCGGACTCCAAATGTCATGGCCCACTCCAGCGCCTGTCCCATTGCCACCATACGGCGTGGCGAAGTAATCATCCGCGGAATAACCGACCCCGTCAAGCCATGCCTGGAACGGCCGATACGGACTTAAGTTGCTGTAATTTTCAAAATCATCCACGATCAACGCCTTCGCTGTAGACAAGTTCCACACAGATCCTGCCCACACGGACGGGACCTCGGCATCGTTCACTTCATCCACACGCCAGTAATAGGTCTCCTCCAACTGCAGATCCAAAGAGGTCAGGTCCAGGCCGTTGGTATTGGATGTCACGGACGGAGCCAAATCCTCGGCCACTTCATTGGGATCAGTACTGACATAGATTGTATGCTGACCCACTTCACGGCCTGCGCGCCAAGACACGACAGAGTTCGGAGCAACCTCCACAGAACCGGATGCCGGGATAGGTGTGCGTGCATACACAGGAATACCAAAGAATTGCACTTCAGACACACCGTATTGGGGCAACAGACCGCCCCAGTTGCTCAGGATGTTAATCCTGACATACCTGGCCAGAGCCAAACCAAAGTCAACAACCTGAGGCTCACTGTATGTCGGAAGACCGGGGGCCCGAGCAATCTGATTGGGTTCCGAAAGACCTGTCCATTGGGTGCCGTCTATTGAGTATTCAATGTTTACGTCTTTGATGCCCCAGCCAACGAATCCTTCCGAGCTGCTGTTCGAGTTCCAGATGAGCATCTGATGGAGTTTCTGTGTTTGGCTGAATTCGTACATCAGCCAGGGAGACAAGTCAGACGGACTACTGAGCCACATGTCCTGGCCGTTTGCAGAATGCGTGTGGCCTTCCAGGCCAGACCCGTTGATGGTCATTTCAGGTATGTTAATGGCAATGGAACTTGAGGCCGTGGCCTTGCTGGGGTCAATCGGAAGCCTAATGGAATAGGGCTCTGTCACAAAACTCCAGACTTCACCTTGATACACGGTCTTGTCCGGTGCGATGTTGACCTCATCCACACGCCAATAATAGGTTTCACTGAACTCGAGCAATCCGTCAGGATCAAAGCTGGCCTCAGTCTGGCCTTGACTGAGCAGGACTTGCAGAGAGGCCTGCTCCGTGGCATTACTGACTGCGTCAAAATCCGTGCCAAAGTAGACATTGCTGGTATGATCATACAAGCCGGGTTCCCATTGGAGGACCACATCCCTCGGCACATCAATCATGTCACTCTCCGGGCTGGGAGTATGGGCTGTCACCAGGCTCGAGAGATAATCCTGAATCTTAATGTCGTCATAGTAAATAGAAGATGCCCCGTTGCCAAACAGGTCAATACTCTGAATCTGCGACGTCCCGCTGAACGCCCACGCACGTGCGGAAAAAAGCTCGCCATTGTAGTACTGTTCCACGGAGTCGTTATCCACGTCGATGATCAACTTAAGTTCAATCCACGCGTCGTAAATAATGCTCGCAGAGGCACTCACATCATAATCCTCGCCTATCACACCATCACTTAACGAGAAGGACCATTGCGTAGATCTGCCGATCGCACCGTTGCGATATGTGTTCTGCATATGGAACCGACTGACACCCTGAGTCCCAGATGGAATGTACTGCATGGCAGTGAGTACCCATTTCCCCTCAGTAATATCGAGAACCTGAACGGCATCCGCACTGCCCACGATCTCGATCGACTTTGCCCCACTGAAGGCAACCTCGTCCGTGACCGGGGCCGCAGCGCCGGCACTGCCATACCACCCTTCCCAGCCATTTATTTCATGGAGAGAGGTCCCCGCTGCATAGGATTCGAAATCTTCAAAATACAGAACACCCGCTGATGCATTGGAGCACGCACACACCAGGACAAGAGCCAAAACAGAATGCTTCAGATTATTCATTTGACACCCCTTCCAATAAACAGGCATAGACACGTAAATCAGGGAGGCACCGCGGGTTTTGGCCACGGCTCCATATTCTCCATCGATTTGACCTCTATCATACCCATAAATCAGGCCCGAGCCAATACCCTATGTCGTTCATTCCAGCGCCACGCCGGCAAGAATTGGAGGATCCAAACATTAGTTAATGTAAGATCATAGACAAGAGTACGTTACGTTTTTGACACCATCCACCTCATTACACATCGAATACGTTGCGCAATGCCCCGCATGTTCCCTGCGTGCGATGCTGAGAAGAGGCGACCGGTCATCTGATCAGGGGTTGTGGCTGATAGGCCCAGTGCGAGAGCATGTAGTTCAAATCCTCGGTCTGGCCTGCTGGCGGGGGCTCAATGCCGTAATTGGCTGCCCCCTGTGCAATGAGTTTGTCCATGCGTTCCTTGGTGAACTTGTCCGCCCACACATGCCTCTCTGCATGCCCGTCACAGAAACCCAGAATGCTGCTGTTGCCATGCCACACGGCCAGGGGATCCCACCAGGCCGGTGTGCTGCTCCACTCCCGGGTGCCCAGGCCCCAGGCCCCCAGATTGAACTCCCGCATATCCGCTTCTTCCACGAGCATATATTTTTCCGCAGGACGCGGAATCTTGTCGAAATGACGAATCTGCCGGTTGTAGTTGGTTTGTCCCTTGGGCACGCCATTCAGGCAGTGCGGGATCGAATAGGTGCGCCACACGTCCGAGCCCGCCACGCTCATGCGCTTGTCCGCAGGACAATGATAGACATCGGCATCCTTTACGAATGGAAAGAGTTTTCCGGCCTCGATCCCTCTGACTTCATCCTGATCCTCGATGATGCTGCTGCGCGGATCGTTCAGTATGTTGCCATTCAGGTCCATGGGGTTTTTTACCCACCCGTCCTCATCAAAAGGATCTGCGCTCACCAGTTTGGCATCGTTTTCCGACATGTATGAATACCACGCAATGGAGATCTGACGGGCATTACTCAAACAGCGGGACGATGCCGCCTGTTTTCGGACACGCTGCAGGGCGGGCATGAGAATGCCCATGAGCACGGCAATGATGGCGATGACAACAAGTAGTTCGATCAGGGTAAACGCCTCACGGTTTCGATGGACGGTCATCATGATTCTACTCCACCATAGAGTTGGACCAGATTGAGAATCGTGCAGGCACTCAGGGCCAGCGCCCTGTCGGAAATCCATTCCCGGGGACCGTGGAAATTTCCTCCGCCGGTAAAAATATTGGGGGTGGGCATCCCCATCTCGGTCAGGCGCGACCCATCGGTTCCGCCGCGCACCGGATCGAGCTTAGGTGTAATACCCGACATCTGAACCGCGGTTGTGAGGCGCTCGGCGATCTCCGGATACTGACTGAGTGACTCGTACATATTGCGGTACTGCGGCTTGATGTGCACGGACACCTGAAGCCTGGGTTCTTCGGCTGTCAGGGCCTCGGCCATGGTGCGAAGACGCCGGCCCCGCTGCGCGAGTATATCACTGTTGAAGTCACGAATGATGATCTTCACCGTGCACTGAGCCGCATCACCGCTTATATCCGTGGGGTGATAGAAGCCCTCACGTCCCTCAGTGCACTCCGGTGTTTCGGCCATGGGCATACGAGCCAGGAACTTGCCCATGTAGGTCAGGGCATTGACCATCTTGTGCTTGGCCGTACCCGGATGCACTGCAACGCCGGTGAAACAGATCGTGGCCCTGTGCGCAGAGAAGGTCTCCACATTGATCTCACCGGGAAAGCCGCCATCCACAGTAAAAGCCACTGGACAGTCAAAGGCCTCCAGGGGAAAATGATCGGCCCCCCGTCCGACTTCTTCATCCGGGGTAAAACACACACGCACAGTCGGGCGCTTGATGTCCGGATTGGCCTGAAGCGTTTCCAGCGCACCCAGGATGGCCGCAACACCGGCCTTGTCGTCAGCGCCCAGCAGCGTGGTCCCGTCCGAGGTGATGATCGTATGGCCAATACAGTCGAGCAGGACCGGGTTGTCCCTGGGATCGATGGTCACGTTGTTTTTCAACCGGATGACCGATCCGTCGTAGTCCCGGTGCTGCTGAGGTTGGACATGGGTGCCTGAAAACGCGGGAGCCGTATCCATGTGGGCACAGAGCCCGATCCTGCCGTGCGCATTGCCCTTCAGTTCGGCCGTGACATAACCATGCTCATCCATGCCGACAGCCTCCATACCGAGATCTTTCAGTTCACCCACCAGGAGTCGGCCCAAATCAAGCTGCTTGGCCGTACTGGGGCACTCGGTGCCCAGTTCATCTGACTGGGTATCGATTTGTACGTACCGAAGGAAACGATCTACAAGACTGGTCTGTGCCAGAAGTTCCCTGGGCAGATCAAAGGCCTTCATGGACTAATCCTCCTCACCCTGGATGTAGGTCTTGCCTTTGTAGAACTGGATGGCAATACAGAAGATCACGCCTGTGGCAGCCAGCAGTCCCGTAAAGAACCAGTAGTAGGCCGGGCCGCCCAGCTTGCTGGTGCCGTCCGGATTTTCAATGAACTGACTGAGGATGACCACAAAGAGACTGCCAAGCGAAATGGACAGGAGATTCAGGGAGCCGATAAAGGACTTCATCTTTTTCGGGGCCTGGGTATAGGAAAATTCCAGGGCCGGGATCGAGATCATGACCTCGCCTGCTGTGATAAAGACATAGGCCAGGACCTGCCACCAGCATGAAGGCATGTCACCGCTCGCGATACGCCCCTCCAGCCAGGCGGGAATGGCAAAGGAGGGAATGGCCACAAAGAAACCCAGGGCCACCTTGCGCAGCGGTGTCAAGGGGAAGACCCTGTTAATCAGCGGATAAATCACAAACGTAAAAATCGGGATGGCCATCACCACCAACAGGGAATTGACCGCCTGTATCTGTTCCGGCAATATATCCCATGTCACTGTATCGAGATGCACCACGGAGAGCAGCTTGCCCAAAAAAGTGTCCTGGGAAAAGCTCCAGTTGAAGAAGGTGAGGTTCATCTTTTGTGCCTGGAGTACCCACTTGGACATGGTCTGATTGAACAGAGACCAGAAAACCGCCACAAAGATATACAAAAAGAAGAACAACCGGACAATGACCATGAGCCCTTCCCTGCTGAGGGTCTCCTTCACAAAACCGGTCCCCTTGGGAGGAATGTGCGCCAGCTTTTTTCGCATCATCCAGTAGGTGACAGTGGCCAGAACCATCGCGCCGCCAGACGTCCCAAAGGCCCACTTCGGCCCGAATTTGGCCAGGACAATCGGCGCAAGGAACATGGAAAACGTGGCCCCAATATTCACGGACCAGTAAAAAAGATCATAGGCCTTGGAGATCAGGTGCTGGTTGGCCGACCCGAACTGGTCACCCACATTGGCGGACAGGCAGGGCTTGATGATCCCGGTCCCCGTGGCGATCAGAGCAAGACCACAGATGATCCCCAGATAGGACTGGTCCAGGGTCATGGCCAAAAATCCCACACAAAAGACCGTGGCAAAGATCATGATGGTCTTGAACTTGCCCCAGAACATGTCACTGATTAACGCCCCGAGCACAGGGGTGAAATAGCAGACCGTCTGAAACATGTTCGTATATTTGGTCACCTGGGTTTCAGTGAGATTGGCAGGATCGCCAGACCCGGTCATCAGGTGGTTCTTCAGGAACACCGCCAAAATGGCCATCAGGCTGTAGTAGGCATAGCGTTCACATGCCTCGCTGAGCAGTATGGAAGGCATCACCTTGGGCATTTTTTCTGTCAGATCCGGTGTGGTGCGATAGTGTGTTTGACTCATAAACATCCTCATATTGGTTATACATACGGCTCAATACGCGGGTCGGCCACAGAGGAGTCAGGCCTTCACAGAGACCTGTCGTCCAGACGACCGACAGTGCGACCTGTCCTACGCAAAATAGTCGAACTTTTTTGATTCCAATGCCTTATGTAAACTCCCTGGCGTGGAATTACTGCGGATTCTATCACAATATTGCGAGGCAGGCAACAAGATGGTATTTGAAGCAGCATGCTTGCACAACAGCCTCCCGGTCGCATCACCAGCTATTGACCATATTCCCAGCATGGGGACACAGTTTGATGCCTGTATCTTGGAAGCACCGCCAAAACTGACCTCACTGCCAAACACGCAAAATGACGCGAAAAGGCCCTTGCCTCAGCTTGGCTCTTTCGCGTATGTTCGCGTGTTTCGTAGTTAAAAAAAAAGGAGCTGGCCGTTGAATAATGGCCCCAAAGAGGATTCCCGTTGCTTACCGTTGTGGGTACGCAGGGATTTCTTGGGGAGGCGTTGGCGAAAAAATGTTGTTGTCCGCGTGAGCCACGGTCCGAGAAGACCGCGTTGTTTTTATTGGGTTCCACGGATTTGTTTTTAGTTCCCACAAAATCGCGGGGCCGGCTGAATTTTATTTTAATTCGAGTGCCTGATCTGATATGCTGAGGTCATGAATTGACCCGGGGGGGTCGATGCGAGCCTTTGGCTTGAAATCGAAGTGGTTTAATTTGGGGGTGGTAAAGATGAATTCACGTCGTATTATTGGGTTGTTGTGTGTCTGTTCATTTCTTCTGGTTTCCTCTGCTATGGCTGCACCCACAATCATGATTACCCAAGGGAGCTATCAAACGGGGAGTGGCGGCGAATTTAAAGCCACGATTATCGATGGTGACACTTCGGGCTTCGCCAATGGATATGAATTTCAGACGTTCTGCTTGGAACAGAATGAGACGCTGTCCTTTGGAAGAACATACTACTTTGAAATCAATAACGGCTCCGTCAATGGTGGCCTTGATGGACAGACTTCCCCAGGTTATGATCCGCTCGATGCTAGAACGGCCTGGCTGTTCAACGAATTCGCAAACGAGACACTGACCGGTTATGACTTTACGCCTGCAACCGCAGCAGACAGAAAAGCAGATGCAGGCCTCCTGCAGAACGCTATTTGGGCTCTGGAAGACGAAATTACACTGTCTGAGCCCGACGACAATGAGTTCTATGCTCTCGCAGATGACAGTGGTGCAGTCGGCCTTGGAAACACGGTGGTTTTGAACCTGTACTCTTACCGCCATGGCAAACGGGTCGATCGCCAGGATGTTCTGGCCAGTGTGGCACCTGTACCTGCACCGGGTGCCCTATTGCTGGGTGGACTGGGGACCATGGTGGCCGGCTACTTGCGGAAACGCCGTGCCCTGTAGCCACAAGCCAAAAACATGGCTCATAAAAAACACAAGTTAATTAAGCCCCCCTTAATTAATGCCACGAAGAATGAGCCGCAGCCGGATGCTGCGGCTCATTCTCATTGCTACAGGCAATGGCCTGATTGCTTCTGACAATGTGGCTGGTGAAAATTTTCAATGTTGCCAGCGCCAAGATATTCACGTAAGATTGGCCCATGATTGATACCCAGAGAGTTTGCATGGGCTGGTGAAAAGAGGCCATGTGACGTTATTGTGTAGACACAGGATTTTGGCACAGTCCACCCTGAGTCTGTCTTGCGTGGGATGAAGTAATTGTCTGATTATAAACGAACACAGTCAGTTGCCTGGTTGTTCATACTGGTCTTGATGACAGGCATGAGCCTTGCAGTGTTTCTCACGACATTTTTCATTGACACGGCCAATCTCGACGTGTCGATCAGAGAACTGCTTCACAGCCCGGGGGCCGCCAATATGATGACCAGTATGCCGGAGGTCATAGCCGGCCTGCTCGGGATCACCATTTCCGTGGTGGCGATCATTGTGGAATTGGCTGCGAATCGCTATACGCCCCATGTCACAGAGCTCTTTATCAAGTCACCGGTCAATACGATTGTCCTGGGATTTTTTGTGGTGACAGGGACCCTTTGCATCTGGGTGAGTCTGGCAGGCAGTGCCGGTCGTTATGTGCCCAAAATGGGCGTCACCGTCTCCATGGCGGCTGTCACCTGTTCGCTGCTGATCCTGATCCCCTATTTCATTTACGTGTTCAATTTTCTGAATCCCCATCACATCATCAATCGCATGCATGATGTGACCCTCAAGGCCATTCAGACGCGAGTTGCTGCATCACCTCAACAAGTCGGACACACCAAGCGACGCACCCTGCGGGGCATCGAACAACTGGCGGACATCGCCCTGAATGCCATTGATCACAAGGACAAGGGTATTTGCATGCATGCAGCCGTATCATTGGGTGACTTGAGCCGAGACTATCTGGGTCTCAAGGGGAACCTGCCGGACATCTGGTTTGAGATGGAGACGGTTCTCTGTGACAATGCGGATTTTGTATCTTTTGAAACCGTGGTGATCGAGGCCATTGAAAAAAAACGAACCTGGGTCGAAATGAAAGTACTGCGCCAATATCAAATGCTGTACGGTGAGACGCTTAATAAGATGCGGGACATCAACTACATCATTGCCATCCACACGCGAAAACTGGCTGAAAAGGCCCTGATCGCCGGCGACCCATCGAGTGCCGAACTTGCGCAGAAGTTCTTCAATACCTATCTGCGTGCCACCATCAACCAGCGTGATGTACGGACTGCCTACAATGTCCTCAATCAGTACCGCCTGCTCGCAGAATTTGCACTCGAGCAAGGCCAGTGGCATCTGGCCGTTGAGATAGCGGAACGTTTCAAATACTACGGGCAGTTGGGATTCAGCCAGGGTATGGCCTTTGTCCTGGAAACCGCAGCCTATGATCTATGTCGTGTGAATGAACTGGCCTTTGATTTGGATGTGCCCTGCCGTGATCAGATGCTGGCGATCTTTCTGGAGGTGGACAAAAAAGCCGAAGCCGATCATGCGATGGAGGCCTCTCTGCGCGGCGTTCGCAAGGCACAGGTCAAACTGGCCACCTACTACCTGACACACAGCCAAGTGGACCTGGCCCGAATCATCTTCCAGGATATGGAAGGCGAGCTGACCGACCGTCTGGAATCCATTCACAGTGAACTGGCCAGTATCATCCAACCCGACTTTTGGGAAATCACCGATAGAGGGACCAACCTTGACTACCTGGAACCAAAGCGACGAGAACAACTCGACGTGTTCTTTGGCTGGTTCAAAGAGAGGAGTCAGGGTGCATAATCAATCCTGAGGGGTCAGGGACTGGGGGCTGCCGAAACAGCACAGAGTCCAAGGGGTCTTTTGGGTTGGAGCCCATTTGGGTCCTGTCATAATTTCTTGTTATTTCAATCCCTTAATGGTATGGTACCGCCATAGACTATGAACCATAGCAACAAACACGCAAAGACAGGGTTTAACGCCGCAGTCATTTGTTTGGCCGTCTTTGTGGCCACCCTCGTTCAGGCGGCTGACACTGTCAAGCCAGCGTCCCGCTATGCCCAAGCCAGCGACATGCTTCTTGAAAACGGCGTGACTGACGTTGTTTTTGCGGAGCGTTATTACGGCAATGACGGCCACTGGTACGCCAACTTTGGCTATTTTTTCGATGGCCCGGACAATGTGGCTTTTGGAAAAAACGGGGGCAAACTCCAGAGACTGGACATCAAGAGCGGAAAGGTCACCACCCTTTTCGAAGATAAGGCAGGGTCGATCCGCGACCCGGCTGTCCACTACGAGGCCCTCAAAATCATCTTCTCTTATCGCAAAGGCGGGACCATGCAGTTCCACCTGTACGAGATCAATGCGGATGGCTCCGGACTCAGGCAACTGACCGATGGTATCTACGACGAGCTGGAACCCACCTATCTGCCCGACGGCGGCCTTGCCTTTGTGTCGAGCCGTTCCAAGAGATGGGTGCAGTGCTGGCTGGTGCATGTGGCCACACTCTATCGCAGTGATGGGAATGGTCAAAATATTCGCCTGCTCTCAGCCAACATAGAGCAGGACAATACACCGTCAGTCTTGCACGACGGCAGGTTGCTTTTTACACGTTGGGAATACGTGGACCGCTCCCAGGTCCAGTTCCATCACCTGTGGACATGCAATCCGGACGGCACGAACCAGACGGTTTTTTACGGCAATATGCACCCGAACAATGTGTTTATTGATGCCAGACCGATCCCCGGAAGTGACAGGGTGGTGTTTGTGGACTCACCCGGGCACGGCGCCAGGGAACACGAGGGCAACCTGTCAACGGTCACGGAGAAACAGGGACCGGACGACCGATCGGCCAATAAGAAGATTGGCAATGTGCGCTGCCGTGACCCCTTTGCCATTAACGAAAATTGCTTTATGGTCGCAGGGCCAAGATGCATCCAAGTGGTCGACGGTTCAGGCAACGTCTTTCCCTTGTATCATAGCAATATGGATATTCACGAACCACGACCGCTGATCAGGAGGGAACGCGAGCGCGTCATTGCATCGCATGTCGATCTCTCCAAAGCCAAGGGCACCCTGGTGCTTGACAACGTGTATATCGGCCGCAATATGAAGGGCATCAAAAAGGGCGAGATCAAGAAGCTCATGGTCCTGGAGACCCTGCCAAAACCTCTGAATTATGGTGCCGGGCAGCACGATTTTATCCCGATCAGCCACGGCGGCACGTTCACGCTCGAGCGCATTCTCGGAACGGTCCCGGTGGAATCCGACGGTTCTGCGCATTTTGAATTGCCGGCCAACCGGCCTCTATTTTTTATTGCCGTGAACGAAAACAATGAATCGATCAAGAGAATGCATAGTTTCCTGTCCGTCATGCCAGGCGAAATACTCAGTTGTATTGGATGTCATGAGGAACGCGTCAAAACGCCGCGAATGCGTCCCTCCATCACCCTGGCAATTCAACGTCCGGCCAGCCAGATTGAGCCCATTGCGGGCCTGCCCTACATGATAGATTTCCCCACACACGTACAGCCCATTCTGGACAAGCACTGCGTCGAATGTCACAACCCCGACAAGCCCGAGGGCAGGATCATGCTGACCGGAGATCATGGCAGCGTCTACTCCCAGAGCTATATGACCTTGACCACAGCCGGATATGTGTCCGATGGTCGAAACAATGTGGGCAACACAGCACCTCGCTCTGTGGGCGACAGTGCCAGTCGGCTGATGACCATGCTCGACGGTTCCCACTACGGGGCAAAGCTCTCAGTGGAGGACGTGGAAATGATTCGCAACTGGATACATGTGGGTGCACCCTATCCCGGCACATCCGCCTCACTGGGCACAGGCATGGTCCGGCCCGACTCCCTGACAAAGGGGTACGGTCCTGCCAGGACAAAGGCTGAAAAAGCCTTTCAGGGCAACTGCCTCAATTGCCACAAGAACGTCCAGCTGCCACGCATAGATCAGTACAGCATCGCAGGCTTGAAAAACAAACAGGATTACTTCTGGGATACGCATATGGCGTATAACCTGAGCAAACCCGAAAAATCTCCGCTATTGCTCGCACCGCTCGCGCGTGATGCAGGGGGCTGGGGAACCTGTCGGGCCAGGAGCCAGAGCAAGGAACAGACCCGTGAAGCAGGGAAGCTCTTTGAGGATACAGACAATTCAGATTACCAGGCCATCCTGGCGTATGTGGAGGAAGGCAAGCGTTCTCTGGAGAGAAACAAGCGATGGGACATGCCGGGCTTCAAGCCTCATCCCTACTATGTCCGTGAAATGAAGCGATACGGCATTCTCCCGGAGACATTTTCTCTGGAACACGAAACCGATATTGATGTCTTCGAGATAGACCGCAGATACTGGGAGTCCAGCTGGTACTACCCCAATCACGATGGTCCCAAGCTCTTTCCGAATGAAACGCTCAACAAGATGATGATTTCACCCAAACGCGGTATCCCATGGGAAAATGATGTGACCCGGGCGATGGACTAACTTCGCAGGATTACACCAGCACAGCCAGCACATCTTTCATGAGTTGCAGCGTGCCCTCAACCGGATCGCCGCCTGCCTCATATTCGAGTGAGATATACCCGCTGTAGTTTGCCTTATTGAGTACGCGCACACAACGGGCGATATCCACCTCCGGATAACGGCTCCAGCGTTTTGCATGCACCATGGAAGAGGCATAGGGAATCAGGGCCTCCAAGCCGTGATACAGCATGTATTCATGCTCCCAATTGCAGAAATCCGGAGAGGCTTCACAATAGGGACTGTTCACCTCATTGAGAATGATCCTCACGTTCATAGGCTCTGCAGCCAATCCCCAGTGGTTTTCAATCGTGACCTTGACGCCCCGCTTTTCCCCGTACCCAGCCAAGACCTTGAACGATTCAATGGCACTCTTCAGATAGGGCACGATATCGGTATTCTGAGGATAGCCACCCTTGATTTCCGAAGGCGGTAAAATGCTGGGGCCACCCGTGTTGACGCGCATGGAGGCCACGCCAATCTGTTGACAGGCGTCCAGCCAGATCTTGGCCACGCGAATCCCTTCTTGCCGCTTTGTCTCATCCAGATCTGCAAGGTTTCGAGGCACATTATTCGACACGTGCTTTGCTGTGACGCCAGTAGATGCCATGTTGGCCGCCAGCCGATCCAGATATCGTTTTGAAGAGGGAGTGGACGGATCAAATCCAAGGAGGCGTATTCGACCTCCAGCCTCCTGGCTCACGAATTGTGAGTCGTCCTGGACATCGCCGAACAGCGACGACCACAAGTCCATGGCTGTCACCCCCGCATAGGTATCTTTTGTAAACTGAGGAAAATCCAGCATCGTGATCTCACCGTATTTCGCCTTCAACTCGGAAGTCGTCTGGCGCGTAGAACGGCTGCGGCGCTTGAAGAGCTGATTGACCGCATAGCTATTGGAGGCAATACGTTTAATCAGCCGGTCTCTCGATCCTGCGGCGCGGGCCTCCTGCCCCTCAAGATTTGAGCTCAAGGCGCTGATCAACGCGACACTCGATATCAGCCCGGCACCTGCGGTTTTCAGGAAGTCTCGACGTACCAGATCTCCGGCCTGTGATTCGAATTCTGTTCCTGTCTCAATCATATCGTCCTTTCCAACCCTATAAAAACTTTTTGCTTCCATTTCGAGCCCAGGAACCTGTCAGAAAATTCCATTTCAAGACCATTCTCTTGGCATGTCTCAGTCAGACTCATTCGAATTGTACCTGCTATCACCATCACCATCAAGGGCGAAAAAA
>JAIPFM010000057.1 GCA_021736645.1 Phycisphaerae bacterium
ACGTAGGCAACATATGATACAGAACAAAAGAATGCAAAGGGACTAGGAAACGAGCCTCAGCCAAAGCTGACCCCCGACCCCTGACCCCTGATCCCTGAAAGGACGAATAACATGAGTCATTTTGCAAACGACCTAAAATTCGCCTTCCGGATGCTCCGCAAGCGTCCGGGTTTCACGGCCATTGCCCTGATTACACTGGCCATTGGTATTGGGGCCAATACAATTATGTTTAGCGTGGTCAATGTGCTGGCTTTGCGTCCTACTCAGGTGAAGGAGCCGGAGCGTCTGATCGAGTGTATGCTCACCGGATTCAAAGGGGGTGTGCCGTATGCTCTCTATACTGAACTGCGTCAGACCAATCCCGTGTTTGAGGATTTAGTGGCACACGATGATATGACCATAGAGGCCCCAATGGTTCAGGCGGGGCGTACTCGAACCATTTCCTACATGTTTGTGTCGCCGAATTACTTTCCTGCCTTGGGGGTGACACCTGTGTTGGGCCGTTTTCTCCTTCCTGAGGAGGAATCTTGTGATGCACCCCCTGTGGGCGTCATTAGTTATCAATTATGGAAGCTGCTGGGGGGCGATGAAACCATCCTCGATCAACAGCTCCTGCTCGAAGGATTTCCCGTGCAGATCGTGGGCGTAACACCGCCGGGATTTTCAGGGACCTCCGCGTTCGGACCGGATATTTGGGTGCCGCTGGGCTGTCACGGTCGCATGAAGTTTCACGGTAGAAAAATTCGCCCGGAAAAGGTGGCGAGTGTTCAATATCCTTTTGGCCTCAAGCTGTTGGGGCGACTCAAACCGGACTTGAATCACGTGGCTGCTCAAGCACAACTTCAAGGGTTGATACCGAGGATTCGAGATCTGTATCCGGATCGTTGCCAGACAAATTGTGCGTTTAATTTAGCGGGGCTGTCCAGGCTTGTTCCGGGCACAGGCGAGAACAATCAGATTGAGTCCATGTATCTCAAGGGAATTGGTTTATGTCTCATGGCAGTCTCCGGGACGGTATTGTTAATCGCCTGTCTGAATCTGGCCAACATGATGGTGATTCAGGGGGCATCCCGTCACAAGGAGATTGCCATTCGCATGGCCATTGGCGGAGGGCGTTTTCAGATTGTCCGGCAATTTATGGCCGAGTCCTTCCTTTTGGCGTTCACAGGGGGAATACTCGGAATACTCGTGGCCTTTGCAGGCTATCGCGTGTTGAATATCTGTGTGGAGGCCAGTGCCATGCCTTTGAGCATGGCCACGTCGTTCAGGTATGGTTTTGACAGTCGCACCCTGCTGGCCACATTGGCGTGCTCATTGATTGCATCCGTGTTGTTTGGATTGAAGCCGGCCTTGCGTTTGTCCGGCAGTGACGTGATCGCAGATCTCAAGGAATCGGGACATGGATTGACAAGCACCAGATCCCAGCGGCGGAGGTTCATGCCGCGAGGGTTGTCTTTGGCCTGTCAGATCGCCCTGTCTGTGGTCCTGGTCATGGGCGGTGCCTTGTTTATCCGTGGGGCACTCAAAGCGTTGTGGCTGGACCACGGATACGACCTGGATCACAAGATCGTGGTCAATGTCGATCCCAAGGCTGGAGGATACGATCCTGCTCGATCTGCTCACACGGTCACTCAATTGGTCGACCACCTGAGTCACTTGCCAGGTGTGGAGACCGTATCTGTGTCAGAGGCCTTTCCACTTTGTGACCATGGCTCCATGGGGTATTTACTCAGAGAGTATGATCCTGCGACCATGCAGGCCGAACCGGAAGAAGAATTTCGACCCTCTGGTGCCAAACCCCCTGTGTATGGCAGTTACCAAGTGGACGAAACCTTTTTCAAGACCATGGACATCCCGATCTTGCAGGGCCGAGCATTTCAACCGCTCGACAGTGTACCTGATTCAGAGAAGGTCGTGGTCATTGACAAGTCCTTCGCATACCAGCTCCGACCGGATGGCGATGCACTGGGGTGTCTGATTCAATATGGCTTTGTCTCGTTTTCAGAGCCGCATCGCGTGATCGGTATTGTACCGGATATCCGTATTACATTGGATCAGAATCTCAAGAGGGTTCACATGTACGCGCCCATCGAGTCGGGCAGTGTGCCCAGGAATATCCATCTCCGGATCTCCCCAAATGAATCAACCACGCACATGGCCACGAAAATTCAGGCTGAAATCCGCCAATGGGATCAAACACTGCCCATTGTTACGGTGGCGTCATTGAAACAATACTATCAGTCGGACCCTCAAGTCTGGGCCCTTCGCATGGCAGCCAGATCGGCCTTGAGCTTCGGTGCAATCGCCTTGTTTCTGGCATCTCTCGGGATCTATGCGGTCAAGGGCTACATGGTGGCCTCCCGTATCCCGGAGATCGGCCTGCGTAAGGCCATCGGTGCAACCCATAGTGACATCATGGGTATGGTCTTTAAAGAAGGCGTGGTCGTGACGCTCATTGGTCTGACACTCGGCATTGCATTGGCATTGGGCGTGGCCCGTTTGATTCGAGGTGTGTTGTATGGCATTGACCCGATTGATCCCATCAGCATCGTGGCCACGATTATACTACTGGGCCTGGCTTCGCTCCTGGCAGGCTATTTCCCTGCAAGACGTGCTGCTAAGATCGATCCCATGGAGGCGCTTCGTTACGAATAGAAAAAAGCTGTCAGCTGTCAGCTTGGTTGAGGACATAAATCACGTGCCGCGATTTATGTCGCTGGAAGAATGGCGTGAGCCCATAAAACAAGAAGAATTCCAAAGAGCTGAAGGCTGAAGGCTGACCGCTGACAGCTAAAGAAGGACGAATGCAATGAGTACTTTTTTTAATGACCTAAAATACACGACTCGCCAACTGTTTAAACATCCGCTGATCACTTGTATTGCCGTGGTGACCCTGGCATTGGGTATGGCCGGCAATACCGTGATCTTCAGCTTTGTTAATGGCTTCTTCCTACGCCCCATGCCATTCTATGAACCGGATCGTTTGCTGGATATAGACCAAACCGCTCCCCGCTGGAATGTGGAGTATACTGGCAATTTGTATGGAGACTTTCACGCTTGGCGTGAGCAGAATCAATCTTTCACAGGGTTGACCGTTTGGACAACTGACGGCTTCAACCTGCGACATGGTGAGGTGGTTGAAAGGATCACGGGTACGCGTGTCACGCATGACGTATTTGGGGTCCTGGGCGTCACGCCCGCATGGGGGCGGGCTTATACCCAGGCAGAGGACCATCCTGGGGGGGAGCGCGTGGTGGTATTGACGCATGGATTGTGCCAACGTCTGTTCGGTGATCAGGATGTCATAGGGCAGGTCGTGCAACTCAACCGAGAACCGTATACGATCATTGGCGTGCTGGCTGCCAATCATGTGGATTTGTTTGAGAGCGAGTTGTGGGTGCCTCTGGCGGAAAACCCCGAGATCCGTGGCCATTACTATTTACGGGGTGTGGCGCGGCTCAAACCCGGTGTGACACCGGCCATGGCCCAGCAAGATTTAGACCGAATTCATCAGGGATTGATCGAAGCCAAACTGGCCAATGAGAATACCTCGCCGCGCCTGACCCCTCTGACTGAACGCTACTTCGGTGATGTCAAGCCCGTGCTGGCCATTTTGATGAGTGCAGTGGCTGTGGTTTTATTGATCGCCTGTGGCAACGTGGCGGCCTTGATGCTGGCCCGTGGTCTGGCCCGTGGGCGGGAACTGGGGATTCGCCTGTCGCTGGGCGCTACGCCCGCACATATTGTACGCATGATCAGTACGGAAAGCCTGCTCCTATCCAGCCTGGCCGGCGGCCTGAGTCTGTGGCTGAGCCACTGGGGGCTGAGGGCACTGCTGGGGTTCATTGCAGAACGTCCCCCCCAATTTATAGCATTTAACTTTGACAGTCGAATCTGGATCTTTGCCTGCCTCATGGTCTTGCTGGCCGCGGCCTTTGCCGCGATTCCCACTTGTTTGGCAGTCCTCAGGGGACATGGGCGTGCCTCCCTGAACATGTCAGGCCAGCACGCCACCGCAGCCCCCAAGAAGCGGCGCAGTCTGCATCTGCTGGTCGTGGCCGAGGTCGCCCTGACCCTGGTACTCTTGGTCCAAACCTGTCTGTTGATCCAGGCCTTTCGTCATTTGCAAAAGCAGGACCCCGGTTTCAGGTCAGATCGGGTGTTGACCTATGTGATCGGCTTGCCCGAATCTCAATACCCCACCGGTGGTGCCAGGCTTGCCTTTTTTCAAGATCACCTGGAGCAGATTCGTGCTTTACCCGGCGTGATCCAGGCCAGTGCCGCGGACAAGATACCCTTGGGAGGGCATACGGGCAATTTTTGGGAGATCGAAAATGCGCCCGCGCGCGAGCCGGATGAGCAGGACCCAGTCGTGCTGCAGCGCGTAGCATTCCCCGGGTATTTTGAAGCCATGGGCATTCAGTGTCTGGCGGGTCGATCATTCAACGAACAGGACGGACTCAACGAGGGATCACTGGCGGTTATGGTCAACCAGACCTTTGCCCGGCGTTTTTGGCCCAATGATGATCCTGTGGGTAAACGTGTTCGTCGACGCGGAGGCCAAGACCCCTGGATGACGGTCGTAGGCTTGACACGCGACACCAAACACTACGGTCTGGAAACGCCCATGATCCCGGGCGTGTTTGTACCTTACGTGCAGGTCATGCCGGAACATATGACCCTGGTCGTCCACACTGAAAGTGATCCTTTGGCGTTGGTTTCGCCCATTCGTCAGATCGTTAGGCGCAGCGATCCGAATCTCCCCATTTACGGTATTCAAACCATGGAGGACAAACTGCATACGTCGCTGTGGCTCAGGCGGTTGTATTCGGGCTTGATCAGCATATTCGCCGCTGTGGCCCTGGTGATGGCCATGGGCGGTCTGTACGGCGTGTTTTCCTATGTCACGAATGGCCGCGTACGAGAATTGGGAGTCCGTATCGCCATCGGCGCTCAGCCCAATGCGGTCCTGTGGCTCGTACTCAAGCAGGCCCTTCGTCTCACAGTGATAGGCATTGTGGCCGGCCTGGTTGGAGCGGCCCTCGCGGCGACACTCATGAGGAGCCTGCTGTTGGGCATCCATATAACGGACATGATGGCCTTTATTGCGGTACCCGCGGCCCTCGCTGCCACAGCCCTGCTGGCCTGCTGGTCTCCGGCCCGGCGTGCGGCCCGAGTCAATCCCATGGAAGCCCTGCGCTGCGAGTAGCTTAGGGGTCAGGGATCGGGGTTCCGGTGTCAGGGCATTGAGGCCTGCGGCACTGGTTTAAATGAAAGAGGATAGCGTGGAGCAGACTATTCGAATACGTATGGAATCTGAGAAGTGGCGTCAGCCCCTGCTGATCCCTGATCCCCGGCCCCTGACCCCTGTCCTGAAAGGACGAATGCAATGAGTACTTTCTACAACGATCTACGATATGCTTTTCGAATGCTGAGCAAGCATGCCTTTATCAATAGCCTGGCCATTTTGGCATTGGCCGTGGGCATCGGCGCCAACAGTGCTTTATTTTCCATGATTCACGGGGTTTTATTGAGTCCTTTGCCCTTTCCAGAACCGGATCGAATCATGATGGTCCAATGCGAAATTCGGGATCTTGAAACCAACGCGTCCGGACCGGATTACCTGGACTGGAAGGCACAAAACGAGGTTTTCTCAGATCTGGTGGCGATTGATATGGACAGCAAGTTCAATTTGACCGGTGCCGGGGAACCGATCGCAATCAAGGGTTGGCGGGTCACAACAGGTTTTTATGATTTGCTGGGCGCTCAACCAGCGCTGGGGAGAGCTTTTTTACCGGAAGAGTCGGTTGCCGGAAACAATCGAGTGGTTGTCCTGAGTCATCAGCTTTGGGAAGATCACTTCAAAGCCGATCCGGAACTCATCGGACAACAAATTGTTCTGGATGGAGAACCCCATACAGTCATTGGTATCGCGGCGAAAAAACTGGGATTCATCGAAGATATGGCGGAACTCATGGTGCCGATGACTGATGAACAACTGATGCGGAACCGTAGCCATCAATACCTCTTGGTTCTGGGGCGCTTAAAGCCCGACGTCACCATGGCACAGGCTCAGGTGGAAATGGAGACCATCAGTCACCGCCTGGCCCAGGAATACGTCGGCAATAACAAAGATAAAATGGCCCGACTGAACCCGCTGCCTGAGGTGGTGGTTGAGGATGTCAAACCCATTTTTATGATATTGTATGGGGCAGTTTGTTTTGTGTTACTCATTGCCTGTGTCAACGTGGCGAATCTTTTGCTGGC
Organism: Phycisphaerae bacterium; assembly: GCA_021736645.1. Classification (GTDB taxonomy): domain Bacteria; phylum Planctomycetota; class Phycisphaerae; order Sedimentisphaerales; family Anaerobacaceae; genus JAIPFM01. The sequence goes on from JAIPFM010000057.1 coordinate 6,268, forward strand.
CCAAGCCGGGACCCGGAGCAGAGAGATTTCCATGTGTTGCGTGCTGGGGGCACGGCGCACCGATATTATTCGACAGGTATTGACCGAAAGTATCGTGTTGGCGCTGTTGGGCGGATTGCTGGGCATGCTCTTTGCAGTTTGGGGGTTGGATATGCTGGTATTTTTGCTGCCCAGCGATCAGAATTTTGCGTCACTATTCGAATTGATTTCTATCGATACGACGGTTCTGGGCTTTACCTTGGTATTGTCGGTCCTCACCGGGCTCATATTTGGCTTGGCGCCTGCCTGGCAGGCCAGCAATGCCGATTTCAACGAAGCGCTTAAAGAGAACGGTGGCAGTGTAAGCAGCAGTCTATCCCGGCATCGGATTTTGAATTCACTGGTCATTTCGGAATTAGCCTTGGCGATGATTCTGCTGACAGGCGCAGGTCTGTTGATGCGCAGTATGAACCGGATGCACAACGCTGACCCGGGTTTTGCTGCTGAACATTTGATGACGGTTGAATTGGAACTGCCGCCTCAGGCCAGATACCAGACTCGACAACAACGGACGATATTCTATGACAGAGTAAAAGAGGCCATCAAAACCTTACCCTCGGTTGAATCGGTGGCGTTGGCCAATCATAATCCTCTGACGGGAGGGCACCAGAATGGATTCAGTATCCAATCGAAGCCAATGCCGCCCGGCGTGCGTCAGTACGCATGTCATCGACAAGTCAGTCATGACTATTTTACGACCCTGGGTATTCCGTTGCTTGCGGGGCGGGATTTTACGGTTCAGGACAATACGATCGGTCCGGCGATCATATTGGTGAATCAGTCATTTGTGGACAAGTATCTTCCAGAGGAAGATCCGGTCGGGCAACGAGTTCAGATTACCGGGACGGACTTTATGGAGATCGTTGGGGTGGTGGGTGACGTCAGGTCGGCCGGGCAGGGATTAAATGTGGTGGGTCACCCGGCTAAGATGTACGAACTCGTATCGCGTTATAATACGCGTACCATGAAAGTGATGGTGCGCACGCAGGGTGACCCGGCGGCCTTGTATCAGGCGATTCGGGAAGAAATCTGGAAGATTGATCCACAACAGCCGATTGCTCGAATCACCTCGATCGATCAAGTGGTCAACGATTCTTTATCTGTTCAGCGTTTTTGTGCCACCCTGTTATCCATGATGGCCCTGGTGGCTTTGCTGCTGGCGATTATAGGTGTTTATGGCGTGACTGCTTATTCGGTGAACCAGAGAACCCAAGAGATCGGCATCCGGGTGGCGCTCGGGGCGGATGCAAACAACATCGTTAAAATGGTGATCAAAAAGGGATTGATGCTGTGTTCTGTCGGGGCAGGTGTGGGGCTGGTAGGATCCATCGTGATGAGCCGATTTTTATCTGCGTTGCTCTACGAAATGAGTTATGCGGATCCTTTGACTTTGATCATGGTCTCATGGGTTTTGATTGGAGTGACCTTTTGTGCCTGTTATCTGCCGGCACGAAAGGCAGCCCGGGTTGATCCCATGGAGGCGCTTCGTTACGAATAGAAAAAAGCTGTCAGCTGTCAGTCTTCAGCACTCAGCTTGGTTGAGGACAGAAATCACGTGCCGCGATTTATGTCGCTGGAAGAATGGCGTGAGCCCATAAAACAAGAAGAATTCCAAAGAGCTGAAGGCTGAAGGCTGACCGCTGACAGCTAAAGAAGGACGAATGCAATGAGTCATTTTTACACTGACTTAAAATACGCCTTTCGCACGATACGCCGCAATCCGGGCTTTACGGCCATCGCCATTCTGATCCTGGCGGTGGCCATCGCCGCCACCACGTCGCTGTTCAGCGTGGTCAACGCTGTTCTGCTGCGGCCCTTGCCCTATAAGGACTCGCATGAGTTGGTGTGGATCAGGCAGTCGGGACTCGACCGGACCGAGATGTTCAGGTACCGTCCGAACTTCTTCACTCTTCGGGAACACAACAACGTGTTTGAATCGGTCGCAGGTGTTTGTGGTCTTGCACTGTACGTCCACGGGATAGAGACGCCTCATCAAGTCTTCGGCACCGACGTCACGGCCAATTTCTTCTCTCTGCTGGGCGTCCAGCCGAACCAGGGACGCGGGTTTGGCCCGGACGATGAGACCCCTGAAAGTCCGCGTGTGGTGGTCGTCAGTCACGACTTTTGGCGGGATGACCTGGGTGCGGACCCGAATGTCATAGGCCGGACCCTGATCCTTGCGAATCCGAGGGTCAACGAGAGCTATCGCTTTGGCAGCCTGGATACCGACACGCATACGATTGTGGGCGTGATGCCTCCCGGCTTCACCTTTCTTGGCAAGTCGGTACAGCTCTGGCGAGCGATGATCTTTCCCGAAGGTCCGGCGCGGCCTTATGATCCCCCGGTCATCCCGTTGGCCCGTCTCAAGAAAGGTGTCACGCCGGAGCGGGCCAGTGCGGACCTGACGGTTCTGGCCAGTCGTCTCCGACGCACCGAGTCTGTCGACACAGCACCCCATGTGGTTGAGGTAACCCGGTTTCTGGACAGCCTCGTTCGTCATCATCGGAGGTTGCCGCTGCTGCTATTGGGCGCGGCGGGATTTGTGTTGTTGATCGCCTGTGCCAACGTCGCCAATCTATTCCTGGCCCGCGCCACGGCGCGCCAGCACGAGATGGCCATGCGCATGGCGCTGGGGGCTGGCCGCGCACGCCTCATGCGTCAGATGCTCACCGAGAGTCTTCTGGTGAGCTTGGCAGCCGGTGTCCTGGGGCTCGTCCTGACGTTCTGCACGGTCAAGGGATTGGTGGCTCTGTGCCCGGCCGACATCCCGCGCTTGCAGGAAACGAACATCGACCTGCGTGTCCTTGGTTTTACCCTGGGGATTTCACTGCTGACGGGATTGCTGTTCGGCCTGGTGCCGGCCTGGAGGGCTTCCGATATCGGCGTCAACGAGACCCTCAAGCAGGGGACGGGACGCGGATGTACCAGGGGCGGTCGTCGATGGCATCGTCTTCACGATGGCCTGGTGGTTAGCCAGTTGGGATGCTCGCTAATCTTGCTGATCGGTGCGGCCCTGTTGATTCGCACGCTGGTGGCGTTGCATGCTGTCGAGCTGGGATTCCAGCCGCAGAACCTGCTGGCCGTGGGTTTCGATCTTCCGTGGGCGAAATACATGGAAACCGACCAATGCAACCATTTCTTCAAACCTCTCCTCGAACGCATCCAAAACCTTCCTTCCGTTCGTTCGGTAGGATCACACGACGGCTCTATCTTCAGTTCACCCGACGCCGGGGGCAGAAATTTCACCATTGCCGGACAGGCGGGGCCGGGGCAGTCCCGTTCGGCCCGCTGGATGTCAGTGACGCCCGGTTTCTTCGATGTCGTGGGCATGCGCTGGTTGGCCGGTCGGGCATTTGACAACTCAGATCCGGATGCCATCGTGATTGATGAAACCCTCGCACATGAGTGTTTCCCGGGCAGCGATCCACTGGGCCAGACGTTCTTGACGGACGATTCGTCCGGCCAGAAAACCCACACCATCGTGGGGGTCGTGGATACGATTCGCTGCTTTGACGCGCCCGGACCGGTCGTGGGGACCATCTACACACAAGTCACAGAGTACGCGCAATGGATGGCTGTGTTGGTGCGTACGGACGGCGACCCGATGCGTCTGGTGCCTGCCATTCGGGAGATCGTTTCCGGATTGGAAAAGGACAAGGTGATTAGCGAGATGACGCCCATGGAGGAAAAGTTGTCGGGAATGCTGGTGTACCGACGGTTCGTCATGACTCTGCTGGGGATCTTCGCGGGCATTGCGTTGGCCTTGGCAACGATCGGTATCTACGGCCTGCTGCAATACAGCACCACGCGCCAGACACGTGACATCGGTATTCGCATGGCCCTGGGCGCCCGACGTGTGGATGTGCTGACTGCGGTGATGGGGCAGGGACTCAAACTCATTCTCATCGGCATAGCCGTGGGTGTGGCCGGCGCCGTGGCGCTGACGCGGGTTCTCACCAGCCTCCTGTACGATGTGACACCCACGGACCCGGTGACCCTGGCTGTGGTATCAGGCACCCTGATGGTCGTGGCTATGCTGGCCAGTTTTCTCCCTGCGCGGCGCGCTGCCAAGGTGGATCCGATGGTAGCCCTTCGTTACGAGTAACGAAGGGCAGTTGTTGGTTTCTAGTTTCTAGTTTCTGGTTGTTAGTTTGTGGACAGCTCTTCGAGCTGGGTAGTTTACAGAAAGGACGCGAAAGATATTTATGATAGTGACAAACTGAACAATAAATTGAGAGTTGAAGGTTGATAGCAGAGAACCAGAAACTAACAACCAAAAACCAACAACCCAAGCAGGGCTCGCTTGTTTAAAAGGAATGAGAAGGAATCAACAGAATGAATGAGGTCAGAACTATGGACCTAGTGGCTGGAAAATTGCGACAGCCAACCAGCAACCAGCAACCAGCAACTAGAAACCAACAACCAATAAAGGAGTCATTTCATGATGACTGACTTTAAATACGCCCTTCGCATGCTGCGTAAACGTCCCGGCTTTACGGCGATTGCCCTGATCACTCTGGCCATCGGTATCGGGGCCAATACGATCATGTTCAGTGTGGTCAATGCGTTGTCGTTTCGTCCGGTGAATGTCAAGGCGCCGGAGCGGTTGGTCATATGCAAAACGGCAAGATTTTTGGGAGATCGTTTCACGCCCGATGTTGTCGAGAGGATTCGTGAGGACAATCCCATTTTTACAGATGTCATGGCATTCTCCAGGTATGGTGATTGTGCTCTCAGATTGTCGAATATGTCGATGCCCGGAAAAAAGACGTTCGTGACGAGTAACTATTTTTCAGTGCTGGGTGTGACACCTGACCGGGGGCGAAATTTTCTTCCTAATGAAGAAACACCGGGTACGGAATCTGTGGGTATTCTCAGCCATGGGGCCTGGCGCAGATTGGGGGCTGATCCTGAGGTTGTGGGTAAGATCGTTTCCGTGAACGGATTTCCCTGTCGCATCATTGGTTTGACACCTGCGGGGTTCACGGGTCCGACCCTGCTTGATAAAGTCGATATCTGGTTATCATTGGGGTCGAAGGCGAACATGCTGTCCGAAACGGATCAGCAACGAATTGCCCAGCGATCTGGTTGGTATGATTATTGCAAGTATCCCACCTTTATGATTCCCATCGGACGGCTCAAGCCAGGTTTGGCTTTGCCAGATGCGCAGACTCAGTTCAGGTCAATGTCCGCGTCTCTACTGGAGTTGTTTGATTCCTCCGTGAGGGAGAAGAACAAATACTGGCTGCTACAACCCTTGCCCAGATATTTTCTCAGTGTAGAAGATGGTTATTTCAGAATACCGGTTATCTGTTCGCTGATTATGGGCGCTGGTGTCACACTGCTGTGTATTGCCTGCCTGAATCTGGCCAACATGGTGATCGTCCAGGGCGCGTCTCGGCATAGAGAACTTACTATCCGTACGGCTTTGGGAGGGGGACGTTGGCGTATCGTGAAGCAGCTCCTGGTTGAAGCCTTGTTGTTGGCCCTGGCAGGCGGCGGTTTGGGATTAATCGTGGCTTTTTGGGGTATCACACTGTTGAATAGCACGATTGCTGCTCCCAGCATGATGCAACCCATTGTATTTGGATTGGATACGCCAGTATTCCTGGCGACCCTGGTCTCCTGTCTGGTCGCGACCCTTCTATCCGGGCTTTGGCCTGCAATGCGTTTATCCGGGCGTCATATCATGTCCGGTATGAAGACATTGCATTGTGGACGATCACAAGCCTCTGACCCCATCGGCCGTCTGGTCCCGTCCAGTTTTTCTGTGGCTGGTCAACTTGCCCTGTCAGTGGTGCTGTTGATGGGGGCCTTTCTTTTTGTCCACAGCGCAGCAAAGGCTGCCCATGCCACGCCCGGTTATGGGTTTGAAGGTAAGCTGGTGGCGCATATTGATTTTCGTGTAGAAGGTCATACTGGGCAAATACGGAGTCAGTTATGCCGCCAACTCGTGGACCATATGCGTGCTCTTCCGGACATCCAGGCAGCAGGATTCTGCAACCTGATGCACTTTGGAGACCGATTCAGCGAAGACGAAGTGAAAATGCTGGACCCCAGTGAAAGCCAGCGTGACGTGGGGTGTAAAAAGCAGTTGGTTGATGCGGGCTATTTCAATGCAGTCGGTATGCCGCTTCTGCAGGGACGTTATTTTACACGTGAAGAGGGCATGAACAATGCGTCTGTGGCGATTATAGATGAAACCCTGGCTCGCAAACTCCGGCCTGACGGCAATGTATTGGGCAGCATGCTGGTGAAATGGAAGCAAACACAAGGGGTGGAGATCGTGGGGATCGTGCCTGGGGTTCGCCATCGTATTTTGGAGAAGCAGATCGAAGCTCATGTGTATTATCCCATCAAGGAGCCGGAGACGGCCTATCTGATTCTGCGCGTCAACGAGGCCCTGGCAGGCAGTGAACAGTCCCTGCTCAGACGTATTCGGCAAGAGATCCGCCAAGTGGATGAGCGACTGATTGTGAATTCGCTGAGCACCCTGTCGGATTTTCATCGAGATGGTTTCGAGATGTGGGGCGTGCGTATGGTGGCTGGACTCTCCCTTTTCTTTGGCATCTCAGCCCTGTTTCTGGCCACCCTGGGTGTATACGGGATCAAGGGCTACACTGTGGCCACACGCATTCCGGAATTTGGCATCCGCATGGCACTGGGCGCCACCGGTCGAAACATCGTGACCATGGTGTTGCGTGAGGGATGGCTCATCATGGGCCTGGGGCTGGCTTTGGGTATGGCCTGCGCTTTGGCCGTTCTGCATGTATTGAGCACATTAATACTCAAGCATGTGCTGTGTGATGTTCAACCGATTGATCCACTTAGCATATCCGCGACCTTACTGGCCATTGCTCTGGCCACATTACTCGCAGGCTATATCCCGGCGAGGAGGGCAGCCAGGACGGATCCTATGGTGGCTTTACGCTACGAGTAGCGTAAAGCAGTTGTTAGTTATTGGTTGTTAGTTGTTAGTTCATTGACAGCCCATAAAAGCAGTTGTTGGTTTTTGGCTATTAGTTGTTGGTCTGTGGACAGCCCTTTGGGCTGGGCAATTAAGATAAAAAGTCAAGAATATGGAAGCACATAGAGCAGATAAGCTTAGCGAGCCAGAGTCCAATGTTGGAAAGTGGCGACAGCCAACTAACAACTAACAACTAACAACCAACAACGAAAAACTGGAGTTAAACATGAGTCATTTTTACACTGACATAAAATACGCCTTCCGTATGCTGCGAAAGAAGCCCGGCTTCACGGCGATTGCCCTGATCACCCTGGCGATCGGCATCGGGGCCAATACGATTATGTTCAGTATTGCCGATCTGTTGTTGCTGGCGTATCCGGGAAAAGTGAAGGCCCCTGAGCAGTTGGTGCATTGTGGATTTCAAGACCGGCAAGCACTCGGGTTTCGTTACTCCGAGTATCTCACCCTCTGTGACAGTGGCCTGATCTTTAGCGAACTCTTGGCTCAAAAAAACGTACCGGATCGGGGAACTCTGGTTCATGGAGAATCGGTCCAGCAAGTTGAGGCGTCCTACGTTTCAGCGAACTACTTTACCGTTCTGGGAGTACCGCCGATCCGAGGACGTGGTTTTATGCCGGAGGAAGAGCAGGGTGGCGCTCGTGTCGTGGTGTTAAGCTGGCCCCGCTGGCAGCGTCTGGGGAGCGATCCTGAGCTTGTTGGGCAATCTGTGAGGGTTGATGGTGTTGGCTGTGAGGTCGTCGGCATCATGCCAAAGGGATTTACCGGTGTCACGTTCAACGGTCCTGACCTATGGCTACCCCTGGGAAGCTACCGTTCCGTCTCTAAATGGGCTCGACAGTGGCCGAGAATACCCCAATGGTTTGACCTCGTCGGTAGACTCAAACCTGACTTGACGCTGCCGGTCGCCCAGGCGCAACTAGCATCGCTGTTTCAGAATGTCAAACCTGAGGGCCTTGAGCATGACAGTAGACGGCCCTTTTTCAAACTTCGCAAGCCAAGCCGGTTCTGGGTGCGTGGTGAGGTTGAAGAGGACTATTCACGCAAGCCCCTGTTCAGTATCATGCTCTTGGCAACGTCCGCGATTGTTCTTGTGATCGCCTGCCTGAATCTGGCGAATATGTTGATTGTGCAGGGGGCAACGCGTCAGCATGAGATCGCTGTACGCCTGGCCCTTGGCGGTGGGCGCTGGCGCATTATTCGGCAGTTGTTCACTGAATCGCTGCTCCTGGCTCTGCTGGGCGGCCTGCTGGGTGTGCTGTTGGCTTTTGGAAGCATGAGAATCCTCAATACTTGGATGGCCACTACTCCGGATTATTACGCAAGAGACCTGCAGGCGGGTTTGAATAGCCGTGTCCTGGTGGTTACGTTGTGCCTGTGTCTGATCGCCATGCTGCTCTTCGGATTGAGACCTGCATTATGGCTGTCAAGGCATGACCTTGCCAGCGAGATGAAGCTCTGTGCCGGTAGCGTCCTGGGGTCTCTGCGGAGAAAACGCGATGCACTTGCCGTGATGGGGCAGATCACCTTGGCCGTGACGCTTGTGCTCAGTGCAGTGCTACTGACGCGAAGTGCCCTGCAAATCGCACAGACGGATCCGCGTTTTCCTCTGGAAGATAAGTTGGTTGTGGAAATCGATCCGCTGGCGGCCGGGCACGACCCGGTCCGTAGTGTTCAGGTATGTGAGGCCTTGACAGATCATCTGGCATCCCTCCCGGAGGTGAAAGCATTGGGGGCATCAACCCGATTATTCTACGGCGGCGGCGGGCCGATATCGATTAGCGAGAATTTTCAGAGCGGATCGTGGAGGCCTTTCACTCAGAAGGCTTCGCTGGTCACGGTCAGTCGGGATTACTTCGCGGCCCTGGAGATCCCGCTTTTACAGGGGCGACTCTTTACCCCGATGGACCGCGTCTCGAATGCGGAAAAGGTGACGATTATCGATGAGAGCCTGGCACGTCGGCTCCGACCGGACGGTCATGTGCTCGGCTGTTCTATCCGATGGGGTTTTTATGGTGAACACTCGGAACCTTACCGTGTTGTGGGCATCGTCCCCAACTTGCCGGGCGTAGGAGATCGAGAGGTCTATGCCCAGATGTATACACCTGCGGGATCGGAAGAGTTGTCTCCCTGTGTTTACGTGCATGTCGCCAACCGCGGATCGGTGGATGCCCTGCGGCTGCGCATCGTGGAGGAGATTCGCAGGATTGATGCACAGGTTCCGGTCCTGCCGGTGGTGACTCTGGCTCAGAGACGCGATGAAAATGATTCAATTTGGCGAGCGAGATTCTTTGCCCGCTTGGGCTTAGTGGCCGGGGCCGCGGCATTGTTTCTATCAGCACTGGGCATCTATGCGATCAAGGGCACCGTGGTGGCCTCACGCACCTCCGAGATCGGTATTCGTTTGGCACTCGGTGCGACGCACGGAAACATCATGGGAATGGTTCTGCGGGAAGGCGTAGTGCTGACAATAGCGGGATTACTGGTCGGGCTAGGTCTGGGATTGGGGGTAGCCAAGGTCGCAATGAGTTTGCTCTATGGCGTCAACCCTGTCGATACGGTCAGTATCATTGTCACTATCGTTTTACTCGGAGCAACTTCGCTCCTGGCCGGATACATCCCTGCCCGGCGTGCGGCCAGGGTCGATCCGATGGTTGCGTTGAGGTACGAGTAAAATCAGGGATTAGGTGTCAGGGTTCAGGGGTCAGGGGCCAGTTGGTTGAGGCCTTCGGCTCTAGTCTAATGCAAAGAAAGCAATGCATGAAATAAAACAAACAAATGCGAAAGGGGCCTGGGAAGAGGCGTCAGCCAAAGCTGACCCCTGCTCCTCGATCCCTGACCCCTGAGAAACCCTGCCCGCTATTGGGCGCTCCATTTTCGGTAATGGACAGGTTTCTTGGGACAAATCCCGTTTTATAAGCTTGTTAGGGCGGTTTTTGTCTGGCATGGGCTTTGCATATAAGCAGGCATGAAAAAGACAAGATACAATCTGAATTTCATCTGCGGAAGTCTGGTGTGTGTGCTGCTGGCCGGATGTGCGTCTTCGGTGGTGCCAGATCCTGTGACAGCCCCGGATTTGAATGTCATTGAGGCTGTCCAGCTGTCTGATCAGTCGATCACGGAACCGGTGGATGTGGTGCAGGCCACTGAGCAGATGGTGCAGGACCTGGAAGATGCCAATGATTTGCCAGGGGAACAGATTCAGTTGACACTGGAGCAGGTCCGGGCTGCCACATTGGCCAACAACCTGGATCTCAAGGTCGATCTGATCAACCCGGCCATGTCTCAACTGAGCCTGGATGCGGAGCGTGCCAAGTTTGAAGCGGTTTTTTCAGGCTCTGCCAGTACGGATTATACAGAAGCCCTGGGCACGGGTACCGTGTCCAAGGCGTGGGCCTCGCAGGTCGGCGTGAGCAAACCTCTGAACACGGGTGGGACAGTGTATGCCAGTCTGCCGGTGAGTGACTCCGACCGGGGGGGAGTGGCCTCGGCCTCAGCCAGCGTGGCCGTGATACATTCCCTGCTGCGCGGGGCCGGGTCCGATTTGAATACCCAGTCCATTCGCATTGCCGCCTATCAGTGGCAGATGGCCAGTGCACGCACCAAGCTGTATGCCATTGCCTGGTTGGCAGACGCAGACAAGGCCTACTGGCGTCTGTACTCTGCACACAAGGAACTGGCTATCAGACGCGAACAGTACAAGCTGGCACAGGACCAGTTGAGTCATGCCCACAAAAAGGTGGCGGCCGGCGATGCCGCACGCATTGAGATCGTGCGCGCAGAGGCCGGTCTGGCGAGCCGATTGGAAAGTGTGATCAATGCAGAGACCACGGTGGATTACTATGCCCGCCATTTGCGTCGAATCATGAATCGACCTGATCTGCCCGTGGATTCCACGGTGACCATGACGCTCGAGACCGAACCTCTTTCTCTTGGATTCACATTGGACGAGAAGGCCCTGTTTGAACAGGCCATTGCCAATCGAATGGACAGGGCCGAGCTGGAAATGTCACTGGAGATCGACGACCTCAATGTGGCGTATGCACGGAATGCTACATTGCCCGATGTTACGGTGAGTTATGCCTATGCTGCACGTACCCAGGGCCCTGCAGCCGGGGATGCCCTGAGCCGTTTTTCAGGGCAGGCGTACGACGATCATGTTTTGGGGCTGTCTGCCGTGATTCCCATAGGCAATCGGGCAGCCCAAGCCAGATTGCAGCGAGCCAGATTGTCAAAATTACAGGGGGAACTGCTCCGCAAGAAGCTGCAGCAGAGTATCCGCCAGGAAGTGGCTGAGGCCGTGAATGATCTGGACCGGAACTGGCGGCGCATCTTGGCGGCAGAACAAGGCGTGATTGCAGCAGAGCGCGACTACCTGGTGGATCAGAATCAGTTCATCCTGGGGCGGCGCAACAGTACGGATGTGCTGTATTCAGCCACACGTATGGGTGATGCCCAACTGGGCCGCATCCGGGCCATTGTGGACTATGAGATTGCTCAGATCACCCTGGCACGTGTGACAGGCACGCTGTTGGGGTATGGCAGGATTCAACTGGAACCTGCATGCCCAGAAGTCAATTGACATGATTGTCATGGCGCGGTCAGCGCCCGAAGTTGATGGTTTTAGACTTCGAAACACTCGAAAGTACGCGAAATGGTGACTTTCCTGATCCAGGGCTAGCTGCGATAGCAGTTATAGGAAAAGTCCAGGAAAGATCAAAGCTGTGGCAATACCCTCAGTCGTCGCAGCGATTTTTGATTGTCCTCCCTTTTTTGCACGGCCTGTTCCCTTATTCCTTGCACAGGAAACACGGATCGCGAGCTCCTTTTGCCGTATTCCGGCATACCTCTTTTTTAATTCCAACGGCATATTTCTCAAAAACTACTTGATAAATTAAAACTCATATTTAAAATGCTTATTTAAATCAAGTGTTTAACATAGAAAAGAAACAGTCATGGCTATGCGTAAAAATGGGTGTGATACTGCTGAGCGACTTTTGGAGGTGGCTTCTCGGGTGTTTTCTGAGAAGGGCTATCAGGCCACCACCATTGCCCAGGTGTGCAAGGCGGCGCGCGCGAATGTGGCGGCTGTGAATTACCACTTCGGGTCCAAGGATGGGCTGTATGCCAAGGTATGGCGTCGTGCGTTTGACCAGTCGCTTTTGGTGTATCCTCTAGGTGGCGGCCTGCCAGATGAGGCCTCCGCTGAGGAAAAACTCAAGGCCTTGGTTCGGTCGCATGTGCATCGCGTGCTGGATCAAGGCGCCCTGGGCGAGGCCGGACAGATCCTGTTGATGGAGATGGCGAATCCCACAGAGGCGATTCAAGATGAGTTTGTTGAGGCCGTGCAACCCCTGGTGACCCATACCTATGGAATTATCCGGGAGTTGTTGGGGCCAGAGGCCTCAGATGCGTGCGTCCATTTTTGTGCTATGAGTGTGGTGCACCAGTGTTTTGCATTCAGTCATCGCAGATGCAAGCACGTTAACCACCCCTTTGCTGTCAGCGTCACGAACATGAAAGATTTTGTGGAACAACTGGCCAGCCATATTACGGAGTTTTCATTGGCAGGCATTGCAGGAATTCGGGCGAAACTATCTCGTGAGAATAGGGTCTGAAAGCTGAGCCGATAGCTGACGGCCAATGAAATGGAGCACAGGTATGCGTGATTGGATTGGATTGATTTTGTGCGTGGGATTGGTGTGGGGCATGGCTGGGTGTCGTTCCCAGTCCAAGACGTTGCCTGCGGCACCGGAAATAGCAGTGCCTGAGGCATTTTCCATGCCTGGATCAGAGGTCCTGCCAGACAAGTGGTGGCAGTCTCTGCGAGATCCGGCACTGGATGGACTGATTGAGGAGGCCCTGGCCGGGAATTTCAGTCTGCAGACCTCCTGGGATCGTCTGGCGCAGGCGGAGCAGGTGGCTGTGAAGGCCGGCGCACCCCTGTTGCCAAGCGTGAGGTATCAGGCGAGTGCCACGCGCACGCGCCGTGAGCCTGGCGTCCCGGAGGAATACGCCACCAGTATTTCTGCCGGACTGGTGGCTTCGTATGAGGTGGATCTATGGCGCAGGGTGCGCGCGGGACGAGAGGCCACACTGTTGGATGTGGAGTCACGAAAGCAGGATCTGGCTGCCGCGGCAGTGACCCTGAGTGCCAGTGTCGCCAAGACCTGGTATCAGTTGGCAGAGAGTAAACTGCAGGTGTCCCTGATCGGCGAACAACTGAATCGCAATCAGCAGGTCCTGGGTCTGGTGATTGCGAATTTCAGCGCGGCCAAGGTGGGCGCGTCCGATGTGCTTCGTCAGAGGCAGTTGGTGGAATCCAGCCGGGGGCAGTTGATTCAGGCACAGGAGCAGGTCAATCTCCTTCAGAATCGACTGTGCGTCTTGATTGGGCGCGTGCCGGATCAGGCCTGGACCGATCAGACCATGACGCTGATTAACCTGCCCGTCTTGCCTGCGACCGGCGTGCCTGCAGACAGGATTGGGCGACGTCCTGACGTGGCGAGTGCGTTTCATGCGATTCGCGCGGCGGATCAACGCACGGCTGTGGCCATTGCAGACAAGTATCCGTCCCTCAGTCTGACCGGGACATTGACCACTTCGGATCGGCGAATCGAAGACCTGCTTGATGATTGGGTGGCGAGTCTGGCCGGGAGTGTGGCCGGACCGCTGTTTGACGCGGGGCTTCGCAAGGCCGAGGTCAAGAGAACGCAGGCAGTGCTGTCTCAGGCGATTCATACCTATCAACAGGCTGTCATCGTAGCGATCCAGGAGGTCGAGGATGCCCTGGTCCAGGAAACGCATCAGCGGGCCTATCTGGCCAATCTGGCAGTGCAGTTGGATCTGGCAAAGAAGACCTACGAGCGTACGTACTATCGCTATTCAAAGGGACAGGGGGAGTATCTCCGTGTGCTGGATTCGTTGACATCACAACAGCAACTGGAACGTTCGCAGTTGAGTGCCAAACGTTCGTTGATCGATCGACGCGTGGACCTGTGCCGCGCTCTGGCAGGCGACTGGGACATGGACCGTCCTGACATGGCAGGCCTGGCCAGGGGCCGTGAATAAATCATATCAAAGGTGAGTTTATGAAGAAGAAGCAAATTAAAGAGACAGTGCAAACAGACCCCAAGCCTCTCGGCCTGATCATCAAGCTGTTGCTTCCTGTGGTGATCATTGCGGCGGCTGCAGGATTCTTCGGCTTTCAAATGAAGACCAGGCCCGTGGCCGAACGCAAGACCCCGCCTCGTCAGGCCAAGCAGGTGCACGTGACCGTGGCCAGGCGCACCGATGTGCGGGCCGTACTCGATTACATCCAGGGGCCGGTCATGCCGGCTCAGGAAGTGACACTCAGCCCTCAGGTCTCCGGCCTGATCGTGACCATGAGTCCGGCTCTAATTCCCGGCGGCATTGTCACCCAGGGCCATATGCTGTTGGGGATCGATCCGAGTGACTATGAACTGGCCCTGAAGCAGCGTCGAAGTGACGTGGCCAGGGCCCGTCTGAATCTTGAGCTGGAGCGGGGCAATCAGGCCATTGCCAGACAGGAATTCGAAATGCTCAAAGAGGAAGTGTCCGAGCAGGATCAGGCCCTGGTGCTGCGCGAGCCGCACCTGGCAGATGCCCAGGCCGCCCTGGAAGCGGCGCAGGCGGCGGTGAGTCGGGCCGAACTGGATTTGAGCCGATGTCTGGTGATGGCGCCGTTCAATGCGGTGATTCGTGAAAAGAAGATCGATTTGGGGACTCGAGTGTCACCCGGTTCGACTCTGGTGTCCCTGGCAGGGACCGATGAATACTGGATCGAAGCGGAGGTGCCAGTGAGCAAATTGCAGTGGATCGATGTGCCGTCCGGCATGAGCCAGACCGGGTCCAGGGTCACGATCTATGATCCGGCCACATGGGGGCCGGGCCTGTCGCGTGAAGGCCAGGTGATTCGATTGCTCAGTGACATTGACCCGGGCGGTTTGATGGCCCGCGTGCTGGTATCGGTCCAGGACCCGCTGGCGCTGCTGCCTGAAAACCAGGGCAAGCCCGTGTTGCTGCTGGGGGCCCTGGTGGACCTGGAGATAAAGGGTGATATCCTGGAATCGGTGATTCCCCTGCAGCGTGAATGGCTCCATGACGAAAACCGGGTGTGGGTGATGGCTGAAGACAATACCTTGAAGACCCAGGAGGTCACCATCAGTTTTCCAGGGTATCAACAGGTCTGTGTGGTGGCGGGGCTGGAAGACGGGCAGCGCGTGGTGATTACCGATATTGCCGCACCGGTCGAAGGGATGCCGCTGGTAATGGCCGCCGAAGTCACGACTGAACCGAACCAGCCCGAGTCCGAGTCACGCAAAGGAGTGCCCCTATGACGTTGGACGACTACCAAAAAACGCAGTCCACGGGCATGATCGCCTGGATGACACGCAATAGCGTCACACCCAATCTGATGATGATTATTTTCATTGTGGGAGGCTTCCTGTTTGCCCGGACCATCAAACAGGAGGTCTTTCCCGAATTTGATCTGGACATGGTGACCATCACAGTACCGTATCCGGGGTCGAGTCCTGCGGAGGTGGAGCAGGGGATCATTCTGGTAATCGAAGAGGCCGTGCGCGGTCTGGACGGGATCAAGGAGATCAGGGCGTCCGCCAACGAGGGCGTGGGCATCGTGACTGTGGAACTGCTGGAAGGCATTGACAAGCAGAAGGTGTATCAGGATATCAAACAGCAGGTGGACCGCATTGTCACGTTTCCGCAGGATGTCGAACGCCCGGAAGTCAGCATGGTCATGCGCCGTATCCAGGTGATGGATATTCAATTGTACGGGGACACGTCGGAGTGGGTCCTGCGGGAGCTGGCCGAGCAGGTGCGCGACAGTCTGCTGCAGAATGCCGACATCACGCAGGTTGAGCTTCAAGGCGCCCGCTCGTACGAGATTCACGTTCAAATCGACCAGGAGACATTGAGACGCTACAATCTGACGCTTCAGGGGGTGGCCGGTACCATTCGAAGCTCGGCCATTGAATTGCCGGGTGGGTATATCGAGGCACGCAGCGGCGATATTCTGCTGCGCGTGATGGAGCGTCGTGACTGGGCCAAAGAGTTTGCGAGGATGCCGATTATTACCACCGCCTCAGGCGGTACCGTGTACCTCAGTGACATTGCCCATGTCACTGAAGGATTTCAGGATACGGATCAGGTGGCTTACTATAATGGCAAGCGGGCCATCGGCATCAATATCTTCCGAGTCGGACGTCAGACCCCGATCGGCGTGTCGGATGCAGCACGAAAGGCCATGGCCAAGATCGAAGAGCAGTTGCCGCCCGGGGTGGGGTGGACTGTAGGACGTGACATGTCGGACATCTATCGCCAGCGCCTGGAACTCATGCTCAGCAATGCCTTTCTGGGGTTGATTCTGGTACTCGGGTTGCTCGGATTGTTCCTGGAATTCAAGCTGGCGGTCTGGGTGACCATGGGCATTCCCACATCGTTTTTGGGGGCGTTCCTGTTTTTGTCCGGTATGGGCGTGACGATCAATATGATTTCCATGTTCGCGTTTATCATTGCCCTGGGCATTGTGGTGGACGACGCCATCGTGGTGGGCGAGAATATATACGAGTATCGCAATCGCGGCATGGGCTTGATGGAAGCGGCCATTCAGGGGGCCAGGGATGTGGCTTTGCCCGTGACCTTCAGCATCCTGACCAATATGGTGGCGTTTTTGCCGCTGTGCTTTGTGCCGGGTCTGATGGGCAAGTTCTTTATCGTGATTCCTCTGGTGGTGATCACGGTCTTTGCCATCTCGTGGATCGAGGCCCTGTTCATTCTGCCGGCCCACCTCTCGCATGTGCGAAAGAATCGTCGGAATCCTGTGGCCCAGTATCTGCACAGCAAGCAGCAGGCATTCAGCCAGCGGTTTATGCGATTTGTCGAGACCCGGTTCGGTCCCTTTCTGGACACATGCATACGCTATCGCCAGCTCAGTGTGGCAGTCGGCTTTGCCCTGCTGATTGTGATTGTGAGCTTTGTGGCCAGCGGACGGATCGGCATTGTCATGATGCCGCGTGTGGAGTCGGATGTGGCCATTGTCACGGCCATATTGCCCTACGGCAGTCCCATGCACAGGGCCGAGTCTGTCAGTGACACTCTGGTCACCAGGGCCCGAGAGGTGGTGGACGCGCATGGCGGTGATGCACTGTGCAAGGGGATCTTCACCAATATCAATGAACAGAAGGTGGAGGTGAGCATCTATCTCACGGACCCTGAAGTGCGTCCCCTGGGCACCATGAAGGTCATCAACCTGTGGCGAGATCGTGTGGGGCAGATCGAGGGGCTGGAGTCCCTGCGGTTTGAAGCGGATCGCGGCGGTCCCGGTTCCGGTGCCAATCTGACCATTGAATTGACACATCGCGACATTGCTGTGTTGGATCGGGCCAGCGAACGACTGGCTGCCGCGTTGAGCGACTTTCCCAATGTCAAGGACATCGACGACGGCTACACACCGGGCAAGCAGCAGCTCAATTTTACCATGAAGCCCAAGGGATTGAGCCTGGGGCTCACGGCCTGGGATGTGGCCCGTCAGATAAGAAGCTCCTTTTACGGGGCTGAGGCCCTGCGTCAGCAGAGAGGCCGCAATGAAGTGCGCGTCTTTGTCAAGCTGCCTGACACACAGCGTGACAGTGAATACAACATCGAGCAGCTGCTGATCTGGACATCCAAGGGGCGTACCGTCCCCCTCATGGAGGTCGCTTCTGTCACGCGGGGTCGGGCGTATACCACGATCTCCCGGCGCAACGGTCAGCGTACGGTGACTGTGACCGGCAATGTGGAGCCTGCCAGCGAAACCAATCAGATCCTCGACCGACTCAAGCAGGACGTCCTGCCTGAATTGCGTGAGACCTACCCCAGCCTGGGGTATGACTGGGAAGGCCAGCAGGCAGACATGCGTGAAAGTATGGGCGGATTGATGAACGGTTTCGGCATTGCCATGTTCGCCATCTATGCCATGCTCGCCATTCCGTTCAGGAGCTACATCCAGCCGGTGATCGTGATGGTGGCCATTCCCTTCGGCATTGTGGGGGCCGTACTGGGCCACGTGCTCATGGGTTATTCCCTGAGTCTCATGAGCATGATGGGCATTGTGGCGCTCTCCGGTGTGGTGGTCAATGATTCCCTGGTGTTGATCGATTATGCCAATCGTCTTCACCGGAACGAAGGATACACGCCCTTCGACGCCATCCATCAGGCAGGGATTCGTCGTTTCAGACCCATCATCCTGACCACGTTCACCACGTTCGGCGGCCTGACGCCCATCATCTTTGAGACCTCCATGCAGGCCCGCTTCCTGATTCCTATGGCCATCTCCCTGGGTTTTGGCATCATGTTTGCCACGTCCATTACGCTTATTCTTGTACCATGCCTGTACCTGATGATCGACGATGCGGTTCGCCTCAAGAACCGGTTCATGGTCTCCCTGAATGGTCCTCAGGCATTGGAAACCGGTCTGGCCTCAGAAGGCATCGAATAGTCTACAGAATCAAAATAGAAGGAACGCCAAGAGCCTCAGTGTCCTGTTTTGGGCGTTGAGGCTCTTTCATTTTGGCCGAGTTTTTCCGAAAAGCTTGCCAAACAGTCTTTTACACCTGGACACGAAGGCATTAGAATATTTGGATTCGAAGGTCGTGTACATAGTCTATTCATGAGCAAAAGGAGATTTTTAAATGCGTATTTGCAGAATTCTCACGGTGACGGTTATTTTATTACTCGTCTGTATTGGCTCTGCGCGGGCGGATGTCAAGTTACCCGCGATTTTCGGAGACCACATGGTGCTGCAGCGAAATCAAGCCGTACGCATCTGGGGCTGGGCCGATGCCGGGGAGCAGGTGGCAGTGACCCTGGGAGAGGAGACTGCGGCCACGACAGCAAATTCCGTGGGCAAGTGGCAGGTGGTCCTGGGTGCAAAGACTGCGGGTGGTCCCATGACAGTGACCGTCAAGGGCAACAACACTGTGACACTCACGGATGTGGTCATGGGTGAGGTGTGGATCTGCTCGGGTCAGTCGAATATGCAGTGGTCATTTAATAACAACGTTACAAATAAAGAGGCAGAAGTGGCGGCTGCCGATTATCCCGGCATTCGTTTGATCACCGTGCCGCGAGTGACGGCCAATTCGCCTCAAGATGACTTTGAGGGTCAGTGGGTGGCCTGTACACCGGAATCCGTGAAACCGTTCAGCGCGGTGGGGTATTTCTTTGGCCGAATCCTGCACCGGGAATTGAATGTCCCTGTGGGTCTTATCAGTACTAATTGGGGCGGCACGCGTGTGGAGGCATGGACCAGTACCGGAGATCTCAAGCAGCTGCCTGCTGCTGAGCCTGTACTCCAGGCGTGGCAGGAAATGTGTGCGGCCTATGATCCGGTGAGAGCTCAGGCCCAGTACGAGACCGCCCTTGCGACATGGGAAGAGAACGCGGCCAAGGCCAGGGCCGAAAACAAACCAGCCCCGCGCAGACCTGGGAAACAGGCAGATCCGCGAGTCAGTCCGCACCATCCGGCCAACCTGTATAATGGCATGATTGCACCGCTGGTCCCGCTGAGTGTACGCGGTGCGATCTGGTACCAGGGCGAGTCCAATGTGGCGCGTGCCTATCAGTATCGAGAACTCTTCCCCCTCATGATTCGCAACTGGCGTCGGGATTTTCAGAATCCGGACATGCCGTTTGGCTTTGTGCAGCTGGCGCCGTACAACTACGGCGGGGACCGTGGCGATGCGCTGCCGGAATTGTGGGAAGCGCAGGTCATGACCTTAAAGAATCTCCAGAACATCGGCATGGCCGTGACCACCGATATCGCAACCACAAGCAACATCCATCCGCCCAACAAACAGGACGTGGGCAAACGCCTGGGCCTGTGGGCGCTGGCCACCGTCTATGGGGAAAGAATTGTGTACTCTGGTCCGATTTATCAGGGCTGTGAAGTTCATGGCGATGCCGTGTCCATTTCCTTCTCGCACGTGGGTTCCGGCCTCACCACCAGCGATGGGGAAGCGCCCAGTCACTTTACCATCGCCGGTGCGGACAGAGAGTTCCATCCGGCCACAGCCCAGATTGTGGGCAGTCGGGTGATCGTGTCCTCCGATCAGGTCAAACATCCGGTGGCCGTACGTTTTGCCTGGTCCAACACGGTCGAGCCAAACCTGAAGAACAAACAAGGCCTGCCTGCCAGTCCCTTCCGCACGGATGACTGGCCCGGCATAACGATTGACACTGTCCGGCCGTGACAGCGAGTCGCGTGCTGCGTTGTCCACTGCATGTAGGGTAGCCCCATGGACGTCATTGAACTGGACCGAGTCACCAAGCAATTCGGCAAGGCCGTGGTGGCCGTGGACAATCTCTCTCTGTCCGTGCCCAAGGGCAGTGTGTACGGCTTCATCGGCCCCAATGGCTCCGGCAAGACCACGACCCTGCGCATGATCATGAACATCCTGTACCCGGACACGGGCGTGATTCGCGTGTTCGGGGCCCCTCAGGTCGGGGCCTGTATGGATCGGATCGGCTACATGCCCGAGGAGCGGGGGCTCTACAAGCGCATGAAGGTGCGGGAACTGCTGCGGTTTTATGGCGAACTCAAGGGCGGCAGGCGAGTGAATCAGGCCGTGGATGAATGGCTCAGGAAACTCGACCTGTCCGACTGGGGCCACAAGAAACTGGAGACCCTCAGCAAGGGCATGAGTCAGAAGGTGCAGTTCATTGCCACGGTGGTGACGCGTCCGGACATCGTGATCCTGGATGAGCCCTTTTCCGGTCTCGATCCGGTCAATGCCGAGGTGCTCAAGGATGCGGTGCTGGAACTGCAGGATCAAGGCACCACCGTGATATTCAGCACGCATGACATGAACGTGGCGGAACGCATGTGTGACTTCATCTTCATGATCCATCGGGGCAAGAAGGTGCTGGACGGCACGCTCAATGCGATCCAGGATCAATACGGGTGTGACACGATTCGTATTCGAACGGAACAGGGGGCCTCGGCCCTGCAGAACTTAGAGGGTGTGGACAAGGTGAATGATTACGGGCAAGTGCAGGAGCTTCACATGGCACCCGCATGCGATGCCCAGGCCGTGCTGGCGACCATCATGTCACGCACGGCCGTCAGGCGCTTTGACCTGGTCCGGCCGTCCCTGCACGACATCTTTGTACGCATTGCCGGTCCAGAGGCCAGGGAGGTGAATCATGATGCGTAAATCCCTGAAACTGGCCTGCCGGGAATACAAGGCGACTGTCAAGAGCAAGGGGTTCATCATCGGCCTGATCCTGGCGCCGATTTTTATGGGGGGCAGCCTGAT
This sequence comes from Phycisphaerae bacterium, assembly GCA_021736645.1. Classification (GTDB taxonomy): domain Bacteria; phylum Planctomycetota; class Phycisphaerae; order Sedimentisphaerales; family Anaerobacaceae; genus JAIPFM01. The sequence goes on from JAIPFM010000057.1 coordinate 27,628, forward strand.
TGCTTTTGCCCTGCTCAAGGATCGGGTGGACACCCGGGATAAAAATGTGGTCATCGTTGACCGATCCGGTGTGATCGCCCCTGTCCTTTTGACTGCGGCTCAAACCCGCAACGCCGAGGAACTTCACGATACCAAGGGCAAGAAGATCAAGCCTGCCTATGTGTTTACGATCACGGCACCGGAGGCAGAGGATCCTGGTGCGCAGCGTTTTGAGCTTTCCGAGCGAGTCAGACAGGGTGCGATCCATGCCTTTGTCGAAATCGGTGAACATGTCGTCCACCCCGGAGAGAATCCGGACACGTCCCGCATCACCTACCATGCCAAGAATGCCGCCATGGATGAGGTCCGTTCCTGGATGGGCTGGCCGATCAACAATGAGCTGCGGCGTCTTCGTGTCACCGAGGCCGGGATTGACGAGTCCAAGGTCAGGGATCTGTTTCACTGGGCCAATGTGGAGGGCATGGGCCTGGTCTCCAGAGATGTGCAGACCGGCAGGATTCGATCTGCCAAACGATCCAGTGAGATCGAGGCACTTATTATTCCCATCATAACCATGATGTTGATGTTTATGATGGTCATGATGAATGTCCCCGGTATGCTCCATTCTGTGATGGAAGAAAAGACCCAGCGCATTGCCGAAGTCCTCCTGGGTTCGATCAAACCCTTTGATTTTATGATGGGCAAACTGTTCAGTGGTGTGGCCGTGGCCTTGACGATCTCGGCCGTGTATCTCAGCGGCATCGTGTTCGTGGTCCATCGCATGGCGTATGAACAGTACATTCCGTTTCACGTCCTGCCGTGGTTCCTGGTGTTTATGTTCCTGGCCGTGGTGATGATGGGGGCCGGTGCCATGGCCCTGGGAGCTACCTGCAATGAGGCCAAGGATGCACAGTCCCTGACGCTGCCCACGATCATGCCTGCCATGATCTGCATGTTTGTCTACATTCCAGTGGCCAAGGAACCGCTCAGTTCGTTTGCCACGGTCATGTCCCTGATCCCGCCCTTCACGCCGTTTCTCATGGTACTGCGCCAGACCACACCGGAGGCCATTCCCCCATGGCAGCCCGTGGTGGGTCTCATCGGTGTGGTGGCCTTCACCCTGCTCGTGGTCTGGTTTGCAGGCCGCATCTTCCGTGTGGCCATCCTCATGCAGGGCATGCCGCCCAAGCTGTCCAACATAGTGCGGTGGGCCCTGCGTGGTTGATCTACCACACAAGCTTCAGCAGGGATACAGCCTGCCTGGGCAGGTCCATGGGGACTGTCACCTTGCCGTCTATTGGCTTGACATAGGCCGGTGACGTGAGCATCTCAAGTTGTCCTGCCTGTTCCAGGGCCTTGATCTGATCTGCCGTGTAGCTGGAGGAGTACAGGGTGCCGTTGTGGTAGGCGTTGTCCGGGTGCAGGGCCTCGGAACAGGCTGCGCAGTCCTCCGGATCGGATTCGCCGATCACAATGGGGACATCTTTGAGTTTGTCAAAGGAGGCCACCACTTTAAAGCCCTTGGCAATGTCACGCATCTGGGCGCCGAGGTTCATCTGCACTCGACCGTCCACGAAGCGCGGTGAGCCCTTGGCGTGAAAGCCGATGAAGTCCAGGGGCGAGCCGATCCTGCCGGTCTTGTAGTTGCATTCATCGTAGCCCACCCATGCCCAGACCGGGGTCATGGGATTGATTGCCCGGATCAGGTCCACACGAATGGACACAGGGTCCACAGCTTGAACACTCGCACACATCCAAAGAATCAAGAGGATACAATGGGTGGATCTGGATCGGTTCATGGATGACTCCTATGGGTTAAAGCGTCTGAATTCAACGGGCTCATTGAACCTTAAAATCCATGGAAATGCAGGGACATTGCATGTCCGAGTCGCCCATGTCTGATCTGTAAAATATCCATGTTGTAAGCAAAAATGCCATTGTCATGTTGGGGGCTTCTGCTGTCACCCAAGTAGGCGTTGGGCTGACGGCCAAACGCCCGTTGGAAGAGTCCAGCGGGCGCCTGGCATGGCGTATGTTTCAATATAGGAAACCGCTTCCTGTGTGCGCACGGCCTATTTTCTGTTCGGGTCAGCCGTGTCCTGTGGCTTGGGCTGAGGCGCAACAAAGGTCAGGCCGCTCTTCACGGCCTGGTCTCGAATGGCCACGGTGATGGCAGAGCCCAGTGTGCTCAGGGCAGGCTGGTTCTGCTTGACCTCGGCCACATAGGCATTTCTGGCTGCGTTGAGCGTCTGGATCTGCGTCTGGATGGCAGTGCGCTCTTTGGCCTTCTGGTCGATGTAGGCCACACGCTGTTCCGGTGTCATTGACTGCATGGGCTCAGGCAGGTCCTCGGATTTCAGGGTCTTGAGGTCCAGTTGGTCACGCTTGACAGCGTCCACCAGGTCCCACTGGCTGTTGGCGTAGTTGGACGAGGCCTTGGCCACGGCCCGCTGGAGCGAAGAGGCGACAGACAGACTCATGGCATTGCGGTCCTGTTCGGCCTGGACGTGCTGACGTGCGGCGCCTTCGCGGCCAAAGGGGATGTAGGTGCCGTTCAACCGGGCATTGAGTTTGGCGATCTGATCGTCCTGCGGGGCCGGGATGTACACGATCTGCTGGTCTTGATTAATGTTGAGGTACTGGCCGTCTGCGATCAGGGCCCCCTGTTTCCACTGGCCTTCGATACCCTCTGCTTCAGAGCCGCAGTGGATGGTATTGACAATGATCCCCTTGTTAATGGCGGCCTGGCCGCTGATCCTGTAGTCCACCGGGCCCTGTGTGAAGGGTTCGTTGCCTGCGATGAAGATGACCTTGAGGTCTCTTGGATTGCTGCTCCATCCAAGTGATTTGACGGCCTCGTTGATGACCCATCCGCAGTATTCGTCGCCGCCATTGGTCTGCAGGGCAAACAACTCTTCTGATATTTTATCGAGGTCCGTGGTGAGAGGTACGATGCGCCGAATATAGCCCGATTCCTGGGACAGGCTGCTCTTGCCATATTCAAACAAGGCCACCTGAACCTCAGGGGCGACACCGTTTCTGCGTGCTGAAATGAATTCGTTTACAATGGACCACAGTTCACCGCGAGCCTGATCGATCAGGCCGGACATGCTGCCGCTCGTGTCCAGGAGTATGGCCATCTGCACCAGGGGTTTGCTCGGAGTGATCTGGGGCAGGGTGACAGGCCGGGCGTCAGCCGTGCCTGCAGCCGGTTGCCCCTGAGCTGTGCCCAAGGCGATCGATATCACACAAACGATACAACATAATGTGGCAACAGTTTTCATGGCGATCTCCTATTCATAATGATCTGAAATTTACATCACTACATATAATACGTCAGAGACCGGCTACCCAGCTGTAAATTGTATGTAAAAAAGGGTTCAGGGTTTGGGGTTCAGGGTTCAGGGGCTGCGGATAGCTGACGCTAAGAAGCTCAGAGGGTAAGAAGGTCGGAAGCTGAGAACTGAAAGCGGAAGGCGGAGGGACTGTCATTTCAGTGAGGCACGAACGATGACTGTCCCGGCTAATCGCAGTCGATTAGAA
>JAIPFM010000058.1 GCA_021736645.1 Phycisphaerae bacterium
GATCATCTCCAAAAAAGGAATTCTGAGGTTTTTGGGGAAAATAAGCGTTTCCAGGTGGGTCAGAATGGGATAGAATTTTGAATATATTTTTGAGACAACACCTTTAGGAGACTTGTCATGGATCAACAGAATCATATGTGTCGTCGCGAGTTACTCATGGCCGGTGCAGCCGGCGCTTTGTTAACGGGGCTTCGCAGCACCCCTGTCCAGGCTGCAGCCCTGTCCGCGTCCCAGGAAAAGAAACCCGGTATCGCAGTCCAGCTTTATTCTGTGCGTGGTGATTGTGCCAAGGATTTTGACAAGGCCCTGGCCCAGGTCGCAAAAATGGGCTTTGATGCCGTGGAGTTTGCCGGCTATCACACCTACAGCAACAATGCTGCCGGTCTGCGTAAACGTCTGGATGACCTGGGCCTCAAGGTGGCGGCCACGCACATCGGGACAGGGACAATAGAGGGTGACGCCCTGGCGAAGACCATTGATTTTCATCAGACTATCGGCTGTAAATACCTGTGTGTGCCTGGAGATGGCCGTTTTTGGGATCCCCAGGGCAGCAAGGAGCTTGCCGCCATCTTCAACAAAGCCGATGAGAAGCTGCAGCCTTTGGGTATGGCCTGCGGGTACCACAACCACAAGAATGAGTTCAGGAAAGACGGCAACAAGACCTACTGGGAGCTCTTTGCAGAACGCACATCCAAGAATGTCGTACTGCAGCAGGATGTCGGCTGGACCGTGGATGCAGGTCAGGATGCGGTGGCCTTGATTAGGAAATATCCGGGCCGGAGCCAGGTCATTCATTGTAAGCCCACAGTCGTCGGCGGGGGACAGGGCATACCCATTCTGGGTCAGGATTCCGTGCCCTGGGTGCCGATTTTCAAGGCCTGCGAATCGGTCGGCGGTACAGAGTGGTACACCCTCGAGCAGGAACGGTATCTGCCGGATACGTCACCCATGGAATGTACTTACCTGTCTCTGGCCGGTTTGAAAGCTATTGTGAACAATACCTGATCCGGTTTTGTGTTCGATAAGGTGCCGACGCTTGAGCCGTGACAGGGTCGCGCGTCGGACGAGGTGTGACATTGGCAGGATTCTTTTATCAATTGGGCAAAAAAGTCGCCCCGAATGTACGTAAAGCCAGGTGGATCTGGCAATCGGCCTTTGGCAGCGAAGCCGAGATGATTGCCGCAGAAATAGAAGTCGGCAGGGGTCTGGCCCAGGAAGTCCGGGCCCAGATTCCTTGCTGCTGTGAGGCTGACACCCAGGCCCTGGTGTCCGGGATTGGGGTGCGTCTGGCCGGGTGTCTCAAGGAAAAGCGACGTCCCTTTGTCATCACGGTCGTCGACGATCCCAAACCAAATGCCTTTGCCCTGCCTGGCGGTTTTGTGTTTGTCACGCGTTCCATCCTGGATGTATGCCACATGGACCCGTCCCAGGTGGCCTTTATTGTGGGCCACGAGATGGCGCATATCACGAAAGGTCATACCATGGAACGCATTGTCATGGGGTCGGCCGTGTCGTTTGCCGCGAATCTTGCCGTGGTGCGAAGTGCCGTGGTGGGCTGGGCACGAAAGGCCGGGGTGGAGGCCATTCAAAGTGTCTATTCCCGGGATCACGAATTGGAGGCCGATGCCCTCGCTATTGCGTTGATTCAGGCGGCAGGGTATGATGTAAACGCTGGTGAACGACTCCTGGCAGGCCTGGCTAACCTGTGTCCTGGCAGTGATCCTCAGGGTCTGGACAGATATTTCAGTTCTCACCCGGCTGCATCCGTACGTATTGCAGAGATTCGCCGGTTTCTTGCAAAGGGTTAAGATGCAGGACATGAGAAGGAATTGCCGGACCGTAATTTCTGCCTGCTTTGGTTTTTAGTGTCGGTGTAATCATTCACAGAGACGATCGAGCATTGGGTTCGATCTTGAGAGAAAGGGGTATCAGCATGCAACGACGTCAATTCCTAAAATCAGCCATCGCCACGGGTACGGGACTTATCATTCTTCCCAGTGGTTCACTTCTGGGGGCATCCTCGCCCGGCAACAAGCTCAACATTGCGTTGATCGGTGTGTGGGGGCGTGCTCATGCGTACACCAACAGTATCAAAAACGAGAATATCGTGGCCCTGTGTGATGTGGATGCCAATCACCTGGCAGAGGCGGCTCAGAGGTTTCCCGGCGCCAAGCTGTACAAGGACTGGCGCAAGTGCCTGGAACAAAAGGATATTGACGCTGTCATGATTGCCACACCGGATTTCTCACATGCGTTTATTGCCAATTGGGCCATGAATCGCGGTTACCATGTGTACTGTGAAAAACCCCTGGCCAATACCGTGGAAGAAGCCCGTGTGGTGCGTGCGAAATATCTTCAGAACAAACACAAACTGGCCTGCCAGACAGGCACCCAGCGCCACGCCAATCCCAATTTTAACCGGGTGCGAGAACTGATCAAGGACGGTGCGATCGGTGAGTTGAGCACGGTCCAGGCCTGGGGCAATCGGCAGATTCCCAAGCCCGGCTATCTGCCTGCCCAGGGAACGCCCCCTTCAACACTCGACTACGACCTGTGGATCGGCCCTGTGCCCTATCATCCCTACAATCCAGAATACTTCACTGGCGGCCCGGGTGCGAATTGTCTTAAATGGAACATGTACTGGGACTTCGGCAGCGGTCAGGTGGGTGACATGGGCAGCCATACCATTGATCTGGCATGGAATGCCATTGATGCCGGCCTGCCGACGTCGGCAGAAGGCGAGGGGGATCCGTTCAATCCGGAAGTGACACCTGTAAAACTGAAAACCACGTTTGATCATCCGGCCAATGACTGGCGTCCTGCCATCAAGGTATACTGGTACCAGGGCGGGGCCATGCCACCTTCTCCCAAGGGCTATGTGGACCTGAACAAGATCGGACACGGTGTCATGTTCAAGGGATCTCAGGGGTGGTTGGTGTCAGATTTCAGCAATCGCTTGATACTGCCTCGAGGCGAGTCCAGTGACATGAGTTACTACGACAGACGGGGCAAAGACGAGATGCTCCCGGATGTGGGTGATTTCATTCAAGAGTGGATCACGGCCTGCAAGGGTGACCTCAAGACGTCCTGCGACTTTAAATACGGAGGCGATGCGATCGAGCAGATGCTGTTGGGCCTGGTGGCCTACCGTGTCGGGAAAAAGCTCGACTACAACGGTACCACAGGTCGAGTGACCAACAGCGCCGAGGCCAATGCCCTGCTTGGCAAAGAGTATCGACCCGGCTGGACCCTGGAAGGGTAATGGTCGCGACATAGGATTGACCCCGGGCGTGCGTGAGACCATGGAGTCTCAAGCACGCCTGTTTTTATTGACAGCAGGGGAATCCCTTCCGGGTTGGCATCGGGAGTACCCTGGCACTCGTTGTTGAATGAGTCATTGAATCAGATCGGAAGATTTTGTATGGCAGATAAAAAGCGCATTATCATCATCGGCGGTGTGGCTGGCGGCGCGTCGGCTGCCGCTCGTGCCAGGCGTTTGAGTGAAGAGGCTGAAATCATCCTGATTGAGCGAGGTGAGCACATTTCGTTTGCCAATTGCGGTCTGCCGTACCACATTGGCGGGCAGATTCCGGACCGGAATCGTTTGCTGGTCCAGACGCCCGAGTCCATGACAAGGCGTTTTGCCGTGGACGTGCGCGTTCGATCTGAAGTGACGCACATCGATCGTAAGGCCAAGACAGTGACAGTCTCGGATCTGGCCAAAGGGCAGACCTCTGAAGAGGCCTATGACACACTGATCCTGAGTCCTGGGGCCGAGCCCGTACGTCCGGGATTACCCGGCGCAGACCTGGCGGGTGTGTTTACGCTGCGTACACTCCGGGATATGGACGCCATCAAGGCCGTGGTGGACGGGGGGACATGTCACAAGGCCGTGGTCATTGGCGGCGGTTACATTGGACTGGAAATGACAGAGGCATTGATCGATCGAGGTGTCACCGTGTCACTCGTGGAACTGGAACCCCAGGTCATGGGGCCGATCGATCCCGAGATGGCCGACCCGGTGCATCAGGAACTGTCCCTGCATGGTGTGGATCTTCATCTGGGCGTGAGTGTCACTGAGATTCAGGACAAGGCGTCCTGTGTGGCCGTGCAGACCAGTGCAGGCCGGAGTCTCGAGGCCGATCTGGTGATCATGGCTGTGGGGGTACGTCCGGAGGTGGCCCTGGCCAGGCAGGCGGGGCTGTCCCTGGGCGGCCGTGGCGGGATTGCCGTCAATCCGCACATGCAGACCAGCGATCCAAATATCTACGCAGTGGGCGATGCCGTGGAGGTCCAGGATTTTGTGGGGGGCTTTGACACGCTCATTCCCCTGGCCGGGCCGGCGAATCGGCAGGGACGCATTGCCGCGAACCATCTGTTCGGCAGAAAGAGCACCTACAAGAAGACACAGGGTACGGCCATCTGCAAGGTGTTTGATCTGGCTGTCGCCTGCACCGGGCTCAATGAGAAGATCCTGAAGAAACGGGGCATGGCGTACGAAAAGGTCTATGTTCACCCGGCCAGTCATGCCGGGTATTATCCCGGGGCTGCGCAGATGAGTCTCAAGCTTTTGTTTGATCCGAAACAGGGCAAGATACTGGGGGCACAGGCTGTGGGCACCGACGGCGTGGATAAACGTATCGATGTGTTGGCCGTGGCCCTGCGGGCAGGGATGACCGTGTTTGATCTCGAGGATCTGGAGTTGTGTTATGCACCACCCTACGGTTCTGCCAAGGATCCGGTCAATTACGCAGGCTTTGTGGCAGCCAATGTACTGAATGGTGATGCGGCCCTGTGTCACGTGAGTGACATCACTGCCCCCAAGACTGACCAGGTTCTATTGGACGTTCGATCACCCGGGGAAGTCCGGGCGGGGACCATTCCCGGTTCAATGAATATCCCTGTGGATGAGCTGCGGTCTCAACTGGGTGACATGGATAGGGACAGGGAATATCTGGTGTTCTGTCAGGTGGGGCTGCGTGGTTATCTGGCGTGTCGCGTGTTGACACAAAATGGTTTCAAGGCCCGGAATTTGACAGGGGGATACAAGACCTACTGTGCCATGACCGGCCAGGGTCAAAGGCCTCAAACTTGA
>JAIPFM010000059.1 GCA_021736645.1 Phycisphaerae bacterium
CAATTCACCTTGACATGTCCCACCCCATCCCATACGCTGTTTGCCTGCCTGGAATGTGCTTTCGTTTATCAGGATACATGTGCGACAATGAAGACATCAGCCAAACATCTCCTGTGGATTAGTGTGATGGTCATGGCGAGCGCGGCCTATCTGTCCTGCTCGTCTCGTGCTCCGAATGCCATGACACAGATCCCGTATGAACCCAATATTTCACCGGATTACTCCGGGATCGTGCTGCCCCCCAATATCGCACCTCTGAATTTTGTGATCCGTGAGCCAGGCACAGCGTTTCATGTGGACATCCATGCGCATGACAGTGCACCGATTCGTGTCAAAAACAGCTCCGGGCACATGGCCATTCCCTTGAGGCCATGGCGCGCTTTGTTGCGCAGTCATCAGGGACAGGAGATTTATTTCGATATTTCGGTGCGAGGCAAGGACGGCGCATGGCGACAATTCAAACGCATCACCAATACCATCGCACAGCATCCGATTGACAGTACCCTGGTATACCGATTCATGAAGCCCATTTACAACTGGTGGAAGGACATTGGCATTTATCAGCGTCAACTGGCCGACTACGACACATCCTGTGTGCTGAAGGGAGAGTCCTTTGGCGAGGGCTGCCTGAACTGTCACAGCTTTGTGGGGAATGATTCAACGACCATGACCATTGGACTGAGAAGCGAGACCTATGGCAGTCGCACGCTACTGGCTCAGGGCAAGCAGGTGGACACCATTGGAGCCAAGTGGGGCTACACGGCCTGGCACCCCAGCGGGCAACTGGCCGTGTACTCCATTAACAAGGTGCGTCAGTTCTTTCATGTGGGGGGCATGGAAGTACGCGACGTGGTGGACCTGGATTCGGCGCTGGTGTGTTATTATGCGGCGGATCATCGCACAGTGTCACCGGCAGGCATGGCGGACAAGGACCGTCTGGAAACCTATCCGACGTGGTCGCCGGACGGACGATCCCTTTATTTCTGCAGCGCGCCGATCCTGTGGGAAGACGACACCACCCCCCCGGAGAAATATGACCAGGTCAGGTATGATCTTCGGCGCATGGCCTATGATCCTGCGACCGATCAATGGGGCGACGTCGAGACCCTCCTGTCAGCCGAAGACACAGGCCTGAGCATCCTGCTGCCTCGCATTTCGCCGGATGGGCGTTTTTGCCTGTTCTGCATGTGCCCCTATGGTTGCTTTCCCATCTACCAGCCGGGCAGTGACCTGTATCTCATGGATCTGAGCACAGGGGCGTATCAGAAGCTCGCGATCAACAGCGAGTATTCCGAGTCATGGCACAGTTGGTCCAGCAACAGCCGGTGGATTGCCTTCAGCAGTAAACGACGCGGCGGTCTGCTCACCCGGACCTATTTCAGCTATATCGATGAAACAGGGACCGCGCACAAACCCTTTGTCCTGCCGCAGAAAGATCCCGCGGCCTATGATGCCATGATGCAGACATTCAGCGTGCCTGAGCTGGTCAGGGAACGCATTAAAACACCGGCCTCCACCCTGGCCCGGGCAGCACGTTCCAGATCCTCTGTGGCCGTGGAAGTGCCGATTACCGGAGCCACGATCAAGGCCGAAAGCTCGGATCGCTATCCGGATCGCGAGTGACGCCGTCCCACCCGGCAAGGAGACTGTCCGCTATGCAGAGTCACATAAAAAGATGGCCCCACCATGGGGTGTTCCTCGTGGTGTGCCTTGTTTACCTGGCCCTGGTGACAGAACCCTACCTGCTCTACAGCTGCTTTGGCTCCCTGTTGCCGGAGGTGCCTGCTTTTTCAGCCAGCACAGCTTTCCTGATCAACGCGGTCAGCCGACCGGGCGGATGCATCTCTGCGCTCACGGGCCTGTTGTCCCAGTGCTTTTACGGCTCATGGCCCGGGGCCTTGGCGATCATGGCGACTGCCTTGGGCCTGAGCGAACTGACCCGGCGTCACTTCAAGGCAGCGGGCTTCGGCCTTCTGACCGGTCTGACCTGTGTCCCTGTGATCATGATCATCTTGATCTACAATCGATACCAACACCCCTTGCTGGGTGTCCTGGTGGTGAGCCTGGGACTGCTGGGTGCATACCTGGCCCAATGGCCCTGCCGACATGCCACGTGGGGGGCCCTCTTGTTATGTGTCACCACAGTGGTGACCTTCTGGTTCGGCGGCACCGGCGCCCTGGCTGTCTGTTTGGCCATGACACTCATCCACGCGCTGCGGGATCGAAAACAGGGGTTGGCCCTGGTCCTGGGCATGCCAATGGCTTTGGCCGTGATAGGACTCCTGCTGTATTATGTGGCGAGGATTGGCGTGGCCCAGGCATGGCCCCTGACCCTGCCTCATTCCAAGTTAGTGACAGGCGGCATGAAGACCTACTCAAAAGCACTCATGCTCGCTTTGTATGGTTATGCGCCTGTCTGCCTTGCCGTTTTGTGGCTGGGCCGGCTGGCCTGGCAAAGGCTGCATCGCGACCTCGAAAAAAAGGCCAGAAAGAACAAAAAGGCCCATGCCATGGATCGGACGGAAAGACGCCCGGGTTGGTTTCGAACAGTCTGTGTATCTGTCTTTCCCTTTGTGCTCTTGGGTCTGTCCCTGTATTTCAGCCACGATCCCTTGAGCAAGCCCTATGTTCAGATACACCACTACAGCCACCTCGGTCAGTGGGATCAGGTCCTGGAGGCAGGCGCCAGCCTGCCCAAGGGACAAACCAGTGTGTATGTCAACCATGCCATTATCCGCGCCCTGTTTCATACCCACCGATTGGCTTTTGATCTGCTCAAATACCCGCAGACACAACTGGGCCTGTTTCTAACACACGAAAAAAAGGTCTCGGCCCTGACACAATTGAAACTTCACGATCTCTATCTGGACCTGGGACAGGTCAACATGGCGGAAAAACAGATCTCGGAAATGCTTGCCGCAGATATAGATTTCGGGTGCATCTACGAAAGACTGATCTGGATCCACATCATAAAAGAGCAATATGAAACCGCACGGATCTTCGTGAATGCCCTGCACAAAGATCCTCTGTATCGCAGGACAGCGAGCACTCTGGCCCACATCCTGGATCACGGCCTGCCGGAGGATCAGGCCAAACGCGTTGAACGAATCCGTGCGCTGATGCCAAGACACACAGAGCCCGTATGCGAGTCCGTGGACCAGATGCTCCTACAACTGCTCAATCACAATCCTGACAATCAGATGGCCTTTGAATACCTCATGACCCTTTATTGTCTGACCGGGCAGGTCAACAAGGTCGCCGAATGGCTGCCGTACACGGCTCGGTTCCCCTATCCCGCCACACCGGCCCTTTATCAGGAGGCCGCTGTCATCTATTTTGTGGCCCGAAAGGAAGTCGTTGACACCCAGCGAATGCCCATTGCCCCGGAGACACTCAAACGCTGCAACCGATTCATGCAGCTCAAAACCGCCTTCCAGAAGACCAAAAAAAAGGCCCTGCTCGGTCAATTAATCGAAGAATTCGGCAGCAGCTATTTCTTCTACTTTGCCTTTGGACAAGTAGGGATCAAGTGACAATCCGGCCTTGTTCAGCGACCGGGGCAGGAAGCTCATGGTGTATGATCCAGTCTCCATTGACGCTCGTCCCCTGATCGGGTCTAATGTCCCCATGAAAGGAACTCAAGATGAAATCATTTTTATGTACGGTGGTGGTGCTGATGGGACTGTGTAGCGGAGCCTGTGCTGTAGGATTGACCTATCCTGCAACTGAGACAGTAGGTCACGTGGATGTGTATCATGGGATTGAGGTGGCAGATCCCTATCGCTGGCTGGAAGCCGATGTGCGTGAATCCGATCGCGTGGCCCAGTGGGTCGCGGCAGAAAATAAGGTGACCTTTGGGTATCTTGAAAAGCTGCCCGACCGTGAAGCCATTGAGCAGCGTCTCACGCAGCTGTGGGACTATGCCAAATTCACTGCGCCCTTTAAAGTGGGCGGCCGCTATTATATTGCCAAGAATGACGGCCTGCAAAACCACTATGTGTACTACGTGTCCGAGACCCTGGACAGTGAACAGCGCGTGTTGCTCAATCCCAACGACTGGTCCAAAGACGGTACCGTGGCCCTGGGGGGACTGTCCTTCAGCGACAATGGCCGCTACGTGGCGTACGGCATCCAGGAGGCCGGCTCAGACTGGCGTACCTGGAAGGTACGGGACATTGACACAGGCCAGGATCTCTCGGATGTGCTCTCCTACCTGAAATTCACGGATGTGGCCTGGGACCCCGAGGCAGCGGGCTTCTTCTATGCCAAGTATCCGGACCCGGACCCCAATAACCAGTTTCAATCCCTGAACCAGGACATGAAGGTCATGTATCACCGCCTGGGCTCGGCACAGAGTGACGATGTGGTGGTGTACTATCAGCCCGAACATCCTGAGTGGGGGTATCAGATCGAGGTGACTGATGACGGTCGCTATCTGATCCTCACGATCTGGGTGGGCACAGACCCCAAGTACCGCGTGATGGTCAAGGATCTGCAGCAGGAATATGCCATGCCCAGGGACGTGATCACCACCTTTGAACACGAGTTCAGCTTTATTGACAATGACGGCCCGATCTTCTACTTCCGCACAGATGCCCGGGCCCCCAAGGGCCGGATCATCACCATCGATCTGCGACGGCCTGAGCCCTCGCACTGGCAGGAGATCATCCCAGAGTCAGCCGCCCTGCTGGAGGGGGCCAATGTGGTCAACAATCTTTTGGTCTGCTCTTACTTAAAGGATGTCACTACCCAGGTCAAACTCTACACTCTCAAGGGCGAATTTGTCCGTGACATTACCTTGCCCGGGCTGGGCACGGCCAGCGGCTTTGGCGGCAAACGCACGTACACAGAGACCTTCTATTCCTTCCAGTCCTTTGCCGTGCCGCCGTCTACCTACCGATACGATATGATCACAGGAAAATCCTCCCTGCTCGAACAAGCCGAAGTCGACTTTGACCCGGAACAGTATGTCACAGAGCAGGTCTTTTACCCGTCCAAAGACGGCACGTCC
>JAIPFM010000060.1 GCA_021736645.1 Phycisphaerae bacterium
TGGTTGGCAGTGAAGCGTTCATTCGTCACTACCTTGATATCATGCATGACCATGGTCACTATCCCAACCGCAGGAACCCTATACCACATTTAGATGGCATTCATCAGTCGCTTCGAGAGCAGCGCTGTACGGCTGTGAGCTTTTAGAAGCATCATAGAGTTTGGATATATGCACACCGTGTCACCTTAAGTCAGAGAGCCTCTATCGTCAACCACCAGAAAATGCACATATATCCACGAGGTCAGTGGGAATCCCAGTATTCGTGAATGCCAGTACAGGTCAACGGCAGTTTGACGTACCAATCCCAAGGATTTCAAAGTGAAGAAACGAAATGTACGGATGGAGTGGAATGGCCACGTGAGATAATCAGTGTCCCTTATAGAGTAGGGATCTTCGACTTCCTGTCTTCCAGTAAAAACAGTTATTCGTTTTTAGTTGTTGGTTCTCTGTGTGCTCTGCGATCTCTAGTGAGTGAAACGAACGGGCGAGAGATCATGTTTTGTTTATGAGTCTTCCATATGTCTTTATCCGTGAAATCCGTGTCAAAAAAAAGCTCTCAGTTTTTAACTGCCTGTATCTACGCAAATCTGGGCTATAATCTGCGGCAAAAGAGAGTAGTTTTAAGTCTGTCGTGTTAGGTTTTAAGTGGTGGCCGGGGACTTGTCCGAAGGGCCTAGAGTCATCGGCTCTGTGTGAGTCGCCTTGTGCCTGGGATTGTATCCAAATCAATACTCCACACGAATCACGAGGGAGCGTTTGAAATCCGGGAGTTGTATCTTGGTATCGCTGAACTGGCCGTCCGTCCAGGTGTCGGTCCATGGATCGTAAAAACGGATTGAGCGGCTTGTCTGGCTGGCTTGAATTGTTGCAGGCAGTGTCAAGGAGGCCTGGTGAATGAGTTCCGGGGGGAGGCCCTGGGCCAGTTCGGTTTGCCAGGTGTTTTGTTTGTCGCGACACCAGATCAACAGGGTATGCCGGCCCTGGAGTGCATAGACACGGAGGCGCGGTGTTTCAAACTCAATGGGTTTGAAGTGTTCTGTCAGGGGGTTGATGCCCTGGATGGCCTGAGAGAATTGACGGAACTGAAACCAGAGGGCTCTGTCTGCCACGTACTGATCCCAGTGCCAGCATTGGCCTGTGCCTGCTGCGCCGGAGAAGAAGGGTGCGAAGATCACGTCGTGCAGGATGATGCCCGCGTTATCTGTTTTGTAGAGTTTGAACGGGCCGGAGTGACTTGGCTCCACGGCGCCGCTCTCTGCCAGGACAATGGGCTTGGTCAGATTAAATGACCGGAGCGTCTTGACGGCGCTGGCAGCCATGACATCCACAGGGCCTTTGCATTCGTCCAGCGACGCACCCAGGTCCAGGTATCGGTGCACATTGGCAATATCGTTGTTCGGCATTCGGCAGAAGGTCCTGTACCGGTCGGTCTTGTTGGCCCAGTCGAAACTGCCCAGGCTCTGGGTCACCAGGTTTTGGGGAAATCTCTTCTTGAGTTCCGTGAGCATGAGTTCTGTCCAGGCCTGGTACTGACGACCCTGGACAGCGTCTATTTCATTCCAGAGTTCCCACGCAAAGATGGTGGGGTCACTGCCGTATCGATGGGCATACCAGTCCAGCTTCTTCTTGAACAGGGCCTGGCTGGCCTGGCCCTGGAAAAAATCATCCATGTCACGCGCGGGGCCGCCCCGTGACACGTGATACAGCGGCTTGGCAGCCCATCGCTGCTGTTCACCGAGAAAGTGGCGAAAGTGTTCCAGGGTCATTTTGACGCGTATGTGGTATTTTCTGGCCATGGCCAGGACTGCATCAATACGTTTGGCCTTTGCCTCGTCATACACGCCGCACTGCTCATGCTCGATGTCAAAGAAGTCATGACTGAGCCAGAGGCGGATGTAATTGCCGCCATTCTCGGAGAGCTGGTTCATCCATTGATCCATGCGGGACAGGGCATCTGCCTCGTCCTGGCCCCAGGGTGCAATCATGTTCAGGCCAATGGGCACGTAGGGGGAGCCGTTCGACAGCTCAAAGTAACGAGAATCCTGTTGACTGACCTGGACAAAGCACTGCATGTCGTCCAGGGTTTCCAGGCCCTGGACCTGGTGGATCAAACTGCCTGCGATCATCAGCCAAGTCAGCCATTGTGCTGTGTTGTTGCATTTCATAGTCAGCCCTTTTTTGCATTGATCTCTCTTGTCCACTGTTTGATGCAGGTGTAAGTATACAACACCGTGACCAGGCCCGCAATCCTTGGCAGGTTGCCCTGTGCGCCGTTCCACATGCCTGACGGGTCGATGTCCTGAGGGGGGCAATAAATGATGTTCAAGTCTCTGGGGTTCTGGTATGATTCCGGGCTTTGATGTGCTTATGGAATAACCCATGCCCACGGGGCTGTTGACAACCTGTGATGGAAAGGAACAGATGAGAAACCCTGGATTGATGCTTCTTATGGGGCTGGCAGTGAGCACCTTGTGCCTGGTGTGTCAGACGTGTGCGGGAGATGAATGCGAATATTGGGGTCAGGTTGGTGTGGTCATGCCCCTCCAGGAGCCATGGGAGATTGAGGCCGAAGAAACCCTGAAGTGGAGGGAAGGATTTGGAGGGCTTTTCAAGCACAACACCAATGTGGGGTTGGCGTATTCCGGGCTGGGACATGGGTTGGACGTGGCCATCGGTTTTAGACGCCTCTATGAGAAAGAGGATGACGGCCTGTGGACCACTGAGGACCGGCCCCACGTGAATGTAAAGATCTCTACAGACATCCGGGGCATGCAGATCAGCAATCGGTCCAGATTTGAATATCGTATGCTGGAGGATCATGAGTATTGGCGATATAGAAACCTGATCAAGGTAAAGTTTCCCTCCCTGGGCACCGACTGGC
This sequence comes from Phycisphaerae bacterium, assembly GCA_021736645.1. Taxonomy (GTDB): domain Bacteria; phylum Planctomycetota; class Phycisphaerae; order Sedimentisphaerales; family Anaerobacaceae; genus JAIPFM01. The sequence continues at coordinate 2,882 of JAIPFM010000060.1, forward strand.
ATGTGCGTCCCTATCTGGCGATGGAACCCCATTTTGACATGACTCGGGGAGGCTTTGACAAGAATCGCTTCTATACGGGCCTGGGGTTTGACATCACCCCCAGAATCAGCGGGACCGCCTATTATCTGTTGGAGCGGAGGCAATCTGACGGGCAGTGGCAGAGTCTGAATGCCCTGGGTACAAGTCTTGTCTTTCACCTGAAATAAGCCAGACAAACTTTCCAGTTTTCTCTTGTCGAATTGAGGTTTGTCAGGTAGACAGAATGTCTGGAGACGTAAACCTCTGAGTTTGAAGCAACAAACAGTAAAACAGTAAGGAGTCCGCGTATGAAATCAGTGCTTTCTTTGAGTGTAATCAGTGCGATGTTGATGGTGACTGCCAGCAGTCTGGCCGCTCTGTATGGTGATCCGCCTGACGAGACGCATCCCTGGCAGGTGCATGATATGCGACGTGAGCGTCCTGCGGTGGTGACCCCGGGCAAGCAGGTGGGCGATGCACCTGCAGATGCAGTGATCCTGTTCGACGGTACGGACCTGTCCAAATGGGAGGCTGACAAGCGGGAAAAGGGCGAGCCATCCAAATGGCGCATTGTCAATGGCGTGCTGGAATCCGTGAAGGGGGCCGGCTATATCCGCACCAGGGACGGGTTTGGTGATTGCCAGTTGCACGTGGAATGGTCCACACCAGTGAAGGTCGAGGGCAACAGTCAGGGACGCGGCAACAGCGGTGTGTTCCTCATGGGGATCTATGAAGTGCAGGTGCTGGATTGTTATAACAACGATACGTATCCGGATGGCCAGGCCGGTTCTGTGTACGGTCAGAATCCTCCGCTGGTAAATGTGTGTCGCGGTCCGGGTGAGTGGCAGAGCTATGATATCATCTTTCGGCAGCCCCGTCTTCAGGACGGTAAGCTCGTTCGTCCCGGCTACCTGACAGTCATCCAGAACGGCGTGGTGGTGCAGGATCACTGGGTGCTCGAAGGGCCGACCGGCCACATGGGGCGTGCCAGGCTGCAGGCTCACGCGGAAAAACAACCTTTCAAGATTCAGGACCATGGTAATCCCGTGCGTTTTCGAAACATATGGATTCGCGAACTGCCTGAACCCAGTGACGGTGGCTTGAAGGGCCCATACACTGATCCGGCAGCGGTCCAGGCAAAGCGAGAAGAGACGGCTGCCAAGGTGCGACAGGAGGCTGAGGCCGCATCCGATCCCATCCAGAAGGTGCAGTTGCTGATGGAGTCACTCGCCTATGAAAAAAGGTCGGCCATCCAGACGCGGGTAGAGCAGATGTTGAACGATTATTTTGCCCCCCTGAAAGACGCAGGGCAGGATGCCGTGGACGCCAAGAAAGGCCAGATCATGGCCCTGCGAGGGTCGATCAATTACCTGACTCAGAAACGTATTGTGCCGCGCGACTTCGGTCCCAAGCAGACAGTCGACGCCCTGGTCAAGCAATACAAGCTGGATGAGAGAAGGTAGCCGAACGTTTTTCTTGTGACGATCCAGGCCTCGCGAAAATTCGTTTTTCCGAGGCCTTTTTTGTTTAGGGATCAGGGATCAGGGATCAGGGATCAGGGATCGGGGGTCAGGGATCAGGGGCTGGTATTCGCACTTCTTTTTTACACGGCGCTGGTGGTCAGTTCGTCTTCCGCCTCTGTGATGGCCTCAATGATGTCCAGAGGGGTCTGGGCTTCGTGCAGTTGATTGACAAGGTCGTTGTCCTGGAGCAGACGACACACCCTGGCCAGGAGATGGAGATGATGCGTCTGGTCCTGGGCCGCACACAGGAAAAAGACGTTTGTGCGGGGATGATGACCACACAGGACCGGGCCGAGTGTCTTGGCCACAGCCATCACGGGTTCGGCCAGGGCATAGGGCAGGGCCTTGTTGGGATGAACCAGGGTCGCGCTGCAGGGCAGGGCGTAGCAGGTGAGATTGTCCAACAGTGTCTCGCTGTCGTACACACAGGCTGTCGTGTCAGCCAGAGCCACGAGCTTTCTCTTGACACTGTTTTGCGTGCGTGCGTCAAGATCGCAAGTGACCGCCTGTGTTTTGAGCAGCGGAGCGATCATGGGAGTCAGGTAAGAGGCACCTCTGTGTTGACCGATGCCGGTATCGATCTGCAGGAGTTCCGAGTGTTCCAGGGTCGGCAGAATTTCCTGAAGCCATGCACAGATTTGGAGGGTATTGAATCTGAATTCCCCGCGAATGGTCTGGCTGGGGATGTGTCCTTTCTGTGCCATGCGCGTCAGGCGATGATAGTCTGATCCCAGCAGGGCTGCCAGTTCGTTTATGTTCATGTTTTTATGGGACATTGTATGACACCTGCATCCTATAACCATGATTTAGAATGTATCGTCGGTAAACGTGGGGCACTTAACTGGTGAATGGTCAAACAGGGCGTTTTGGCAAAAGGGGAAAAATCTTTTTATTGGGCAATATTTGACTGCTTGGGGAGTCTATGGTGTTGAATACCGGGACCGTTATCATCGCCGGCTTTTCTGAATTTCATTGTGTTTGCCGTTAAAAGGGCTATATTGGAGCAGCCACACGGCTTTTTTCCGGTTTTGTGTAATACCTTGCATGATGGCGCGTATGTATGGGAAATGAATTTGAGCCAGGATTGGGTGTGCGACCCTCCAATGACTGGACTGATCAGGAACGAGTTTTTATGGGAGTGAAAAAGATGAAGTGTATGAGACATTGGAGTCCGGGGATGGTATGCGTGTTGATTCTGGCAGTGTGCCTGCCTGCCATGGCAGTTCAGTCTCCGGCTGAAAAGCTGATCAGCAAGGTACCTGGTAACCCCGTAGCGGTCATGGCCACCAGTGGTCTGGCACAGGTCAAGCCTGCGTTTGACAAGACGTTTCTGGGGCGAGTCACTGCAGACAACAACGTGAGAAAATTTGCCCTGGATATTTTCAATCAGGGCCTGAAACTGGCCGGTGGAGACGTGCCGGACGCGAACATGGTCAAAGAGATCCGGGGGATTGTGACGGATGTGGCTCAGTGCCCATTACTGGTTGGCGTGGGCCAGCTGGCAGAGGCCAGTGGGGTTGTGCCCGTGCCTCTGTATGGGTATCTGTATATTGACGCCAGTCAGAACAAGGACAAGATCCAGGCCCTCTTGACCCGTTTCAATGAAGAGGTGGCAGGCGATAAACTGGCAGAGATTGAGGTGCAGGGCGTGAAGCTGTTTGGCCCTGAAGATGATCAGGGTGTGCCCGGTTACTGGGGATGGGTCGGTGATATTCTGGTCCTGGGTGTCAACGATGCCGAGGGCCTGGCTGTGAAGGCCTTGAAGTCGGACACCTCAGTCAGCATAGAGTCACTTGCCAAACTGCCCATACACGGCGATGCGTTCCTTGAGTACGTGGACTATCAAAAGGTCCTGTCGCTGGTCACGACATTGCAGCAGGATGAAGACGCCAAGAAAATGATGACCACGCTCTTCACCCGTTTGGGTGTGACCAATATCAAGACTGTGGCCATCCGATGCGGCTTTGATGGGGCCAATATGGTGCTGGATTCATTTGTGGGTCTTGCAGGACCGCGCAGCGGTATACAGGCCCTCGTCAAGCCGGTGAGTTCGGACCTGTTGAGCATGGTGCCTGACAAGGCCATGACAGCGAGTGTGTCGAGCTTCGACGTGCCTGGTTTGTATGATCTGGCCGTGAAGACTGCCGACGAGTTGACTCAGGGGCAGGCCACACAGATGGTGGACATGGGCGTGGGTATGGTCATGGCTCAGTTTGGTGTGGATGTTCGTGAAGCGATTATCAAGAACCTGGACGGCCCCATGCTGGGCTATGCTGTGCCCCAGGGCGTGATCCCCGAAGCCATGAATGGCGGGCCAGTGGGGATCCTGACACTCAAAGACCCCGAGGCCTTTGCCAAGGTGTTGTTGACTGCAGAACAATTGGGCACGTCTCTGGCTCAAGGACAGTTCCAGGCAGGCACCCAGGAAAATGAGGGTCGAACCCTGCACACCTGGGCCGTGGGACCTCTGGCCATGATGCAGATGGTGCCGACCTGGACTGTGGTGGACAATCACTTTGTCATCTCTACAGATACCAGCCTGTGCGCCCTGGCTGCCAAGCAGGTGGCAAGCCGGAACAAAGTCACGTCTCTGCTGAACACAGATGGTTTTAAAAAGGCGTCCGCCAATCTCCCGCAATCTGTCCTGTCCCTGAGTTATGTGGACACCAGGAACCAGATCAAGCAGGTCATGAGCAGTCTTCAGCGTATCTGGCCCATGGGCGCCATGCTGGCCGGTGCCCAGGGAGTGCAGTTGCCCATGATGCTGCCCTCTGTGGATCACCTGATGACGGATCTGGTGCCTGTGTGCAACTACTCCAATGAAAAAGACGGCGGCATCTACGGTCATTATCAGGGCACTGGCGTGGAATTGGCCCTGGGCGTGGGTGTGGGGGCCGGAATGGGCGTGGCCATGCCATTTATCACCAAACAGAGATCGCAGACCTCTGAAGCAGCCTCTTCATCAGAACAATAGGTCTTGATTGAATCGATCGTTATTTCAGGGGCCTGGTGACAGGCCCCTTTTTTATGGCATCCGGTTCTGCCTACAACCGTGAACCTGGAACCAACACTTTTGCCCTGCTATGGTTAAAGTGTTCTGGCTTTTGATTGTGTTTACCGGTCCAAGCCCTTATAATCCTCTCTTTTCAGAGAGACTTAATATTTCTAAGGTTAAGGTGTGAATATGGCCAAGAAAGAAAAAGTAGTATTAGCGTATAGCGGTGGCCTGGACACGAGTGTGATCCTGCCCTGGCTTAAGGAAACCTATGGATACGATGTCATTGCCTTTGCTGCAGAATTGGGTCAGGGTGATGAATTGTCAGGGATTAAGAAAAAGGCCCTGGCCAGCGGGGCCAGCAAGTGTATTGTCAAGGATCTGCGTAAAGAATTTGTAGAAGACTATTTGTGGCCCATGCTCAAGGCCGGCGCTGTGTATGAAAACGGCTACCTCCTGGGCACCAGTATTGCCAGACCCCTGATCGCCAAGCACCAGGTCGAAATCGCTCAGGCCGAGGGCGCCACTGCAGTGGCGCACGGTGCCACAGGCAAGGGCAACGATCAGGTCCGTTTTGAAGTGACCTTCATGGCCCTGGATCCCTCTCTCAAGATCGTAGCCCCCTGGAAGGATCCGAACTTCACACTCACGTCGCGGGAAGCTGCCGTGGATTATGCCAAGAAGCACAAGGTGCCCATCGATCAGACCATAAAGAAGATCTACTCGCGTGACCGCAACCTCTGGCACATCAGCCACGAAGGCGCAGATCTGGAGAATCCGGCCAATGAACCGCAGGATCACCTGTTTGTCATGTCCAGGCCCGTGTCCAAGGCACCCAACAAGCCTGAGTATGTGACTATCGGTTTCCACGAAGGCATCCCTATGAAGCTGGACGGTAAGCTGATCAGCGGCGTAAAGATGATTGAAAAGCTCAATGAGATAGGTGGTACGCATGCTGTGGGCCAGGTGGACCTTGTGGAGAACCGTCTGGTGGGCATGAAATCCAGAGGTGTGTATGAAACACCGGGCGGCACGGTCTTGACGACGGCCCACAGTGCCTTGGAGTCTCTGACCCTGGATCGTGATACAGCCCACTACAAACAGCATGTGGCACTCAAATATGCAGAGATGGTGTACAACGGTCTGTGGTTTTGCCCCTTGCGAGAATCTCTGGACGCCTTTGTGAATGCCACACAGCGCAACGTCAGCGGCGAAGTCACACTGAAGCTGTTCAAGGGACGCTGCACCATTGCTTCCATCAAAAGCCCCAAGAGCCTGTATCAGGCCAATCTGGCCAGCTTTACCATGGGCAATGAGTACAACAGCATGGACGCTGACGGGTTTATTCGGCTCTTTGGCCTGCCCACCAGGGTGGCCAACCAGGTGGACCGTCAAACGGGCAAAAAGTAGCCCGGGGACTGGTTGTTAGTTTCTGGTTCTTTCCACGGAGTGGTCATGACTGTGCCTGAATGGATTATCTTGGCGTTTGTGTTTTCAATGGGCTGTTGCATTGGCAGCTTTTTGAATGTGGTGATCTACCGGTTGCCTCGCGAAAAATCTCTGGTCTTTCCCGGATCGGCCTGCCCGGCTTGCGGCACGCCGATCCGTTTTTATGACAACATCCCTCTGGTGTCCTGGCTCGTGCTGGGTGCCAAGTGCCGTGATTGCAGGGCACCTGTGTCCGCGCGTTACTTTGTGATCGAGTGTCTCACCGGCCTGACGTTTCTGGGTGTGTTCGTCGCCTATTTTCATGTGGGGGTGGTCAGGGACATGCCGGCTCTGTTGACCGCGGGCTGGGTACTTTATGTGGTGCATATGATCCTGATCAGTGCGATGATTGCCTCCTCTGCCATTGACCTGGAACTCTGGATCATCCCGCTATCCATCTGCTGGTTTGTGACAGGCACCAGTGTGGTGGGGATTACGGCTGTGGCAGGGGCCCTTGCCAATGCCGGACCGCTGCCTTCGATCATTCCCAAGGCCGGCCCCGGCACAGGGGCACTGACTGTGGGCGCCTTGACCGGCCTGGTCCTGAGCCTGATCCTGTTGGGCCTGGGCAAGATCAAACGCAGTTATGAACCGGATCCCAAGGCTGATCCGAAAAAAACTGCGACCCTGGAGTCCGGGCCATTTGACGACGACGATCAGTATAACCATCGCAAAGAAGTGTGCTACGAAGTCCTGTTTCTGGCACCTGTGATTGTGCTGGCCTGTGCGGCCTATTGGATCACACAGTCAGTGCCGGGCGTCCAGGTCTGGTGGACCGGCATCATGGCCAAATCCTCTGTGGCTGCCGCTCTGGGCAGTGTATGGGGGTATTTAATCGGGTGCGGCGTGGTGTGGGCCACACGCATTTTTGGCACGCTGGGCTTTGGCAAAGAGGCCATGGGCCTGGGCGATGTTCATCTGATGGGGGCTGTGGGTGCCGTGATTGGTGCCAAAATGGTGACCGTGGCATTCTTTATAGCGCCGTTTTTTGGACTGTCCTGGGCCCTGTTTCATCTGTTTTTTAAAAAAACCCGTCAAATTCCTTACGGTCCATTCTTGTCTTTAGGTTCATTCACGGTTATGATTTTCCATGACTGGATCGTGCAGCGTTTTCTTATGCTATATGGCGTCTGACCTGCAAGGTTGTACTAACTCTGATCTATAAGGAGATAGATAAAATGCGTTCAATCAGTAAAAAACACGTCGCAATCATGTTGATCCTGGTGGCATTGTCTTTGATGTCCGGCTGCACCAACTGGCGCGCCAAGTATGAGAACCTCAATGTGGACAATGAAAACCTCAAGGGACGCTATCAATTGTCTCAAGGGCAGCAGCAAAGGCTCAGTGAACGTATTTCTCAAGATCAGATGACCATTGAAGAGCTTCGCAGGCAGATTGAAGATATGAACAAAACCCCGGCCGACGCCTCCGGGTTTGGTCCTGGATTTGACGTGTCTGTGGATTCCGCGGCAGGGACAGTGACCGTGACACTGCCCAACACCATTCTCTTCGCGTCGGGCAAGGCTCAGCTCCTGAGTACGACCATTAAGGAATTGGGGCAGATTGCCAGTGTGCTCAAAAGCCAATATTCCAACAGGCGAGTTGACGTGGTAGGCCACACTGACACAGACCCGATCAGAAAATCAGGGTGGGCAGACAACTGGGAATTGTCTTCGGAACGTGCCTTGTCCGTGCTTCGTGACCTGGAAAAGAAGGGTGTTTCAAGCAAACTTCTCAGGGCCTGCGGTTGTGGTTCAGCCAGGCCTGTGGCCTCCAATGCCTCTGCTGCCGGCAAAGCCAAAAATCGCCGCGTTGAAATCGTGGTCTATATGAGATAATCTTGACTCACTTCTCGATTGTGTTAAAAGAGCCCGGTTGTTTTCCGGGCTTTTTTTATGTCTGTACGTTTATTTGGCTTGTGAGGCAATGGTATTGAGTTGATCCTGAGGCACTTCAACGCCATGCTTTTTGGCGAGGTTTATGTGCTCCAAGGCCAACTTGGATTGATGCTGATTGTAATACGTCACAGCCAGGGCATAGTGGGCATTGCCCAGGGTCGGCTTGAGTGTGATGGATCTGTTGAGATAAATGATCGCGCTGTCAGGATCGTTGAGCTCTGTGCATGCAATACCCATATTAAGGTACAGGTAGGGATCATTGTCCTGAATCGAGACAGCCTTCTTGTAGCTTGCGAGCGCCGCCTTGAACTCCTGTTGGCCAAAATAGGCATGTCCCAGGTTGACCAGGGCAGCAAAGGAGTCAGGTTGAACCTGGAGGAGATGCTGATAGGCGGAAATTTCCTGATCGATTTGTTTGAGTTTGTTGTAGCACATGGCCAGGCCGAACAGGGCATGGAGGTTGGCAGGTTGTGTGCGGAGGACCTGCTGGTACTGGGAGAGGGCCCTGGCGTGCAGACCTGCGTCCAGGTAGACCGAGGCCAGTTGAGAGGCGATATTCAGATTGTCCGGGAAGCGCCGGGCGCCTTCGTCGAGAATCTGCGTCGCCTTTTGGAACCACTTTTGCGCGGCATACAGGCGTCCCAGTTGTGCATAGGTATCACTGAAATTCGGGTCCAGGCTCAGCGCCCTGTTCAGGTGGGTCTCGGCACGCGTGTATTTTTTTGCTTCCAGATAGGCCCCGCCTATATTGAAGTGCGTTTTGGGATCATTGGGATTGATCTGGAGGGCTGCGTTGAACTGGCCAATGGCCAGATCATGCAGGCCTTGCTGCATATAGACGTTGCCCAGGTTGGCACGCGCCTCTGAAAGCGATGGATTGATCCTGATGGCGCGATCCAGTGCGATGAGGGCCTTGTCCAGTTGACCTGTGTCCATGTACACCACACCGAAGTTGTTGAACAGACAGCCCAGAGTCTGACGTTTGGACAGATTTGTCATGTAGATCCCTGTGCGCTCATGGTCCGGCACAGCATGTCGTTCTATGTAGTAATCGTCCTCTGGCGTGGCGCCATTGGCTGTGGTTTCGATATTGAACCGTTGAGTGCGGCTGGTATATCTGACAAAGAAGTGACCCGGCACGACCACGCCGGATAACGGCAGGCCAATACGTTCAGCCAGTGCGAGATACAGAATTGAGAGGCTCAGGCAATAGCCTTTCCGATTATCCATCACCGTGTGGAGAAACAGGTCATTGGGATTGTCCGCATTGGCCACAGTGCCATACCCGAGTTCTTCAAACAGATAGTGGTTGATGATCGGAATGGCCCGAAAATTCGGACGCAGGTGTTTCTGCCTCAGACGAGACAGGATTTCGCCTGCCATGGTGTCCAGCTCATCGCGGTACCGAAGACCATTGACCACATCACTCCATTCTTCGGATACGATCAAGGCGGCCGTACCAAGGTCGATCTGGTCATCAGGTAGCTGGAGGACCTGGTCAATAGAAACGACGTTGAGGCCTCGCTTGGACTGATTGGCCAGACCGGCACCCTGCGCGGAATTCCACATCAGGCTGCAAAGAAGGGTTATGATTACAAACCTTTTTACGGCTCTCATTTCGGTCATACGACCCTCCATGAAGGCATTGCGTACACATATACCGAGGGCCAGTACAGGCTCACTCACAGGACACTAGTGTACAGGTTTGGGAGAAAAAGAGCAATACATGCCCTTTTATATGCGGCGGCCGGAGTATGATTTAACGTATACCACCAAACCAAATAACTCCGGTCTCTCTTCAGCGCCAGCGATTCGCAGGGGTCAGGAGATGGAAAATTCCTTTTTTCTACAGTTCATTTGGGCCTTGAGACGGGCCACGATGGAGGAGTGCATCTGAGAGACTCTGGATTCAGACAGGTCCAAGGTCGCGCCGATTTCCTTCATGGTCATCTCTTCATAGTAATAGAGGACAATGATCAGGCGTTCGGCACGCGACAGGCCCTTGGTGAGGAGGTTCTTGAGGTCGCGTTTTTGCGCCTCGATCAAAGGATCCTTGCTTTTCTTGTCCTTGATCACATCGATTTCGCAGACTTCTTTGTCGCCTTCACCATCGGAGCATTTGGTATTCAGGGACACCAGGCCAACCGCCTTGGAGTCTTTGTGCAGACGTTGAAATTCATCCATTTCAACGTTCATTTCTTTGGCAATTTCTTCTGCCAGGGGTTTGCGGCCCAGGCTGAGTTCCAGGGTTTGGGTGGCCCGACCGAGTTGATGGGCACGGGCTCGAACCAGGCGTGGTACCCAGTCCATACTGCGGAGTTCATCCAGGATCGATCCCTTGATACGCGGCGCACAATAGGTTTCAAACTTCACACCTCGGTCCGGATCGTACGCGTCAATGGCATCCATGAGACCGAAAATTCCGGCGCTGATCAGATCGTCCACTTCCACCTTGTCTGGCAGTTTTGTATGCAGTCGTTCCGCAGAATATCGGACGATGTCCCTATAATGCTCCATGAGAAGATTGCGGTAATAGTCATCATGTGTCTTGTGAAACTCTGCCCAAACGTCTTGGATATCCATTTTGTCTTTTGTTTTCATAGGCTTCCTCCTTGAGACTCCTATGAGAGTCATGACAGAAGCATTATGTTAGTTGTCAAAAAGTAATACTGACGCAATATCTTTATTATCGGTATAAACTGAATAGACTTTAGCAAAACCAGTTCACTACTTTTCTAAAAAATGGTTTTCCTTGTTTTTCTGACGGCGATGCGCTGCTCAGTCGCGAAGCCAGCATCCGAATTGCTTCTGACGCCTGTGATCTTGGATACGCGGTGATCACGGGCGTTCTGGAACGCACCGCGGCCACAAGATTGGGATCGTAAAGTACCGACCCAGCGTAATAGAGGGTCAGTCCCAGGAACTGCTTGGCGACCTTGGCGATCTGAAGGTATGTTTTCTTGGCCTGGGCCTGCGTGTCAGCCATGTTCACGACCAGACTCATGTGGCCGTCAAACTCATTGGCAGCCAACACCTTGATCATGCTGTAGGCATCTGTCATGGCCGTGGCATCCGGGGTGGTCACGATGAGCACGTGATCCGCCGCCAGGCAGAAACCGACCACGGATCTGGCAATCCCGGCCGCAGAGTCCACAATCAGCACATCGGCATTGTCCTGCAATCGCTCCATGTCATCTACCAGGCGGGCCTGCTGGAATTCCGTGAGATTGGCCAGGCTTTCCATGCCAGAGGCCCCACAGATGATATCAATACCATGAGGGCCATGATGAATGATTTCATTGAGTTGCCTGCGTCCACTGAGCACATGTGAGATGTTGAATTTGCTGTGCACGTTCAGCACCACATCGAGATTCCCCATCGACATGTCGGCGTCCAATAATAGCACGCGTTTTCCGGCCTGGGCCAGACAGATTGCCAGGTTTGCAGAAATGTTTGTCTTGCCAACGCCGCCCTTGCCGCTGGCCACGGCCAGAACCTTGGCCTGCCGGTGTGTTTTCTTTGCTTGATCGTGAATTCTAATTGGCTTTTTCATATCCCTGTCACACCATATCTCTGGAAACCAGTGATCCATCCGTCCTGGCATTCATGTCCCGCTTTACACCCAGGAGTTTCATGGCAATTTTTTCGTTCAAGGCGTTCTCACGGATCTTCTTGCTCTGGAACTGGAGGTAAGCGGCCTTTGTGCCATGGAGCAAAATTTTGGCTTCGGGATCAGGGACTGGTGTAAAAATCGCAGTGGCGTTTGGGCCAAATGAAATAGTGTCAGCATCTCTTAGAATCAAGCGCTGATTGAGGATATATTCAGTAATGGCATCATTAAGAATTTCAGAAAACTCGTCTGCTCTCAGGTCTTTTGGCAGGTAATCTTGTGTGTCAACACAATGTATGTTCTGCTTGAGGATACGATGACGTGCCTGGGTAAATTGAGTTAGGAGCAGCAGCAACTCACCAATGATATCTAAATTAAATTCTATTACCTGCATTACCAACCTCGTACTAAGATGCCATTGCATCGCCTGATGTTCTATTTAACAGACTCACAGTGAGACCATCGAATATGCAGGGGAGGTGATAATGGGTGACACAGTTCGAACCTTTTGCCAGGCAAGGGGGCCTGAGAATGATACTTCTGTCATGCTGTATCCTTTCAACTCTTCCATGAATATCAAGGGGCCTTTTCTCAATGCATTCACTGCCCTGAGTGCGTTCCACACTTGGCGACTCTGGGTTATTTATTTAATCAATTATGTCAGACTGTCCGAGTCCAGCATGTCCTGAGAGTGACACAGGAGGTGTCTGATCTCAGAAAGACTCTTTGTTTCTTTGAGTTCTGCAATCAGATCCAAACGGTCGAATACCGATTCGTCATACAGACGGTGACCACCCTCAGTCCACTCACTTTCTCTAATGAGTCCCATAATGGTGTAGTTGTGGATGGTCTGTCTGGAAAATGGTGTGTGACGGATAAGTTCGCCAATTCTAAAGCGTCTCTCCGAAGCTGGCTTCATTGTTTTGTCGGCTGTTTTTTGTGCAAGCATAATCTCTACGGGTTTACTAGAAAATAAGCCAAATAGGGCCTCTCTTTACGCACTGACTCGGACGACTTAAACTTCGGACCTATAATGTAGTTTACATTATGTAAAATGTAAAACACATTCTGGTTCCGGTCAACTCTTTTTTTTTGTAATTTGCCCAGAAAAACGCCCTGGGGTCATGGCTCAAAGGCCTTTCTCGGACGAGGCTGAACTGAGTAGGCTTGCATGGACGAGATCCCTCTGAATGTCGCTTTGGCCGGTCTCGAGGGGCCTGGGAAGGGGGCCTCAGGATTTATCAATAAGCTGGGTGAGCGATTTGTCCGAATAAGAGAAGAATGGTCTAATAGTCTTATGATTGAGAAAAAATACGGTATGAAGCAGCCCGGTCGTGACATTATCATGGAATCTCAAGGCAGAGAGTGCAGCCTTATTGAGCGCATCACACCCTTGGCACGCAGGATTAATTGTCTGGACATCGGACGTATTGCTGACGTGTGTGTGAATAATGTGCCTCAATTGGTGGGTATGCAATATGGGTCTTTGTATGTGCTGGATGAAACCAATCACATGCTGCACCTGTCCAGGAACAGTCATCCGTATGAAATCAACAAGCTCGTCTCACTCAACCAGACGCCGCCCACACCTATGACCATGGCAGTCAAAAGCAATGAATTGATTGTCGTAGACAACATAGACAAGCATAAAACACCTGCGATGCCACGGTATCAGAGGGAATTCTCCAAGAACTACAAAACCAAGAATTGTGTGATTGTGCCCTTGATCTGCCAGGACCGCGTGGTCGGCGTCCTGAATCTGTCTGACAAGCAGGGCAGCCTGACGCAGGAGGATGTAGCGCTCATCGAACTGTTCGGCCAGTTGGCTGGTGCGTCCATTGGCAATATTAAATTGTTTGAACGCATCCAGAGGCAGGCCACCACAGACGGCCTGACTGGATTCATGAATCACCGATCGTTTTATGACCTCCTTGAAAAGGAGCTCTGGCGCGCCAAACGCTATGGCAATGTGATTTCTCTGATGATGGTGGATGTGGACAATCTCAAGGGAGTCAACGACACGCTTGGCCACAGGGCAGGCGATAAGATGATCCAGGAGATCTGCACACGCATCAGGCAGTGTACCCGTCAGATCGACATTGTGGCCAGATACGGCGGTGATGAGTTTGCCATTATCCTGCCGAATACCGCCACCGCCGAAGCCGTGGTTGTGGGGCAGCGCATGGTCCAGGTCGTCTCAAGCCGGCCCGCGATTTTTCAGGGCCAGAAGATTCCTTTGTCCGTGAGCATCGGCGTGGCGGAGTACGACTCCAACTGCAATCCTGAAGAGGTGGCCAATCGCGCAGACAAGGCCCTGTATAACGCCAAGGAATCCGGTAAGAACACCGTGGTTGTGTTTGAGGCATAGGGGCAGATCACGGATCACAGATAACAGATCACGGTTCGCGGATCACAGATCACGGATCGCAGTTCACAGACCGCAGATCACGGATCGCGGATCGCAGTTCACAGATCACGGATCATCAAAATGGCTTCCGCTTTACTTCATGTCCAGCACGTTTTCCGGATCGAGTCGCTCGTGGCGCGTGCCTGGGAGGGTCTCGTAGTCCTGGAAATCCTTTTCATGCTGCTCAAAGGCATCTCTGTTTTGGTCTGACATGCGATTCAGTGCGCCTTGCGCGGCCTGGAGGGTTTCTTCCGGTCGGATGACCTCTGCCCTGACAAAGATGTAGAGTTTGTTCTGGATGTCCTTGTTGGACGCGCCTCTAAAGAGCAGGCCGATCAGGGGCAGGTCGCCAAGAATCGGCACCTTTTTCCCTGCCTTGGTCTGGTTGAGTCTGAGCATACCGCCCAGGATGATGGTACTGGCGTCCGGGACTGTGACATTGGTGGTGAGGTCGCTGCTGGATTCATCCGGCGGGGTTTCGCCTGTGATGGTGCCGAAGTCGGAGCGGTTGAGCATGATGTCAAGTCTTAGCAGATCGCCCTCGCTGGTGTGGGGTGTAATTTCCAGGGTAATGCCTGCGTCATAGGATTCATATTCCACAGCCGTTTCGATGAGGGTCGTGTTGGCACCGGCACCGCCGCTGCTGACCGGGATGGAGGATTTTTTACTGACATAGGTCATTTCCGTGGTCTTGATGGTGCCTGTTTCATTGTCATTGACCAGGATCTTGGGCTTGGCCAGGATGCGTCCGTAATTTTTGGACTGCATGGCACTGAGCAGGACATTGATGTGGCTGTCTGCATAAAACCCACTGCCTGCGCCCGAGTTGGTCTGAAACTCCGCAAACGAGCTTCTATTCACGGACTGGAGCTTTTCCACCACAGTCTGGCCGCCTGTGGTGAAGGAGCCGATCTGTCCACTGGTCTGGGCAAGGTCGGGTATGCCGGTGATGAGATTGAGGTCATAGGTGAATTCATCAGTCTTTCGAATTTCTACGAGTGTCACGTCAATAAGGACCTGAGGACGCCTGCGATCCAGAGTCGTGATCAGCTTCTGAATCCAGTCCTGATTCTTCTTGCTGGCATACACGATCAGCGAGCAAGTGGGCTCATCCGGTACGATCACGATCTTGTCCTGGGGCTTGGGAAGGCTCTCCTCGATTTTGGCTTGAGTATCCAGGACCGTTTCCTCAAGGATCTGCTTGAGAACCTCCGCCATGTGTGCCGGTGGTTGGTTTTCCAGGAAATAGATTTCGTAGGGGATGGCCACGTCCTGGGTGGGCACATCTATGTGCTGCAGCAGGGCCGTGAGGCGTTTGTGCTGGAACTCTGTGGCATACACCAGCAGGGCGTTGACGGCCTCCAGGATAGAGATCCTGGGACCCTTATGCGTCGTGCCAGACGTATTTCCTGGGGCAGTTCGCGCACTCGTGACACCTGACCGCGTGGGTGCGGGTTCCGGCCCTTCACCCGGGACAGCGGCGTTGAGCAGATCCAGTTCCGTGAGTGTGGTCATGACTTCAGTGGCTTCCAGGTGACGCAATGGATAGGTCTTGAGCACACGCTGTTCATCCGGCGCCGCATCTGCATACATAAGGATCATGTCAATGCGCTGATGCTGCTGGACCGTGGCATTGATCAGCAGTGTATTGACAGAGTCCAGCAGCACGATCTGCGGAGTATCCACGGATGATGGGGAGGCATTGGATGGAGTGCCCTGGCGAGATCCTCCACCACCGGGAGTCGATGCAGATCCAGTGATCCTGCCGGAGTCGGGTTGATTTATTTCCAGAAGTTGTGAGAGGATGTTTACCGCCTGATTGGCCTGTATATTCATCAGGCGGTAGGGGAGCATCTGTCTCTGGTCGTGCAGGGGCACGTCCAGGGCAGTGATCAGTTTTTCAATGAGGTCAAGCTGGGGCTTTGAGCCAATGGTGATCATCCGGTTGGTACGCACGTCAGCATCCAGGTACACGGCCTCCTTGTCACCGGTTAGGTCAGGGGTGTCCCTCTTGGGAGGGGAACTGACAGGCCCGGTATTCGAGTTGGAGGCCGTCATGCCGGAGACCACGACAGGCATGTCCTGTAATTGACCTGCCAGGGCCTGGATCTGCTGCGTCAGACTCTCCACAGAGGTATAACGCAACACGCGAATCCTGAAGAACCTCGCCTCTCCAGGCCGGTCAATTAACTGTATAAGCTGCTCCACGCGATCCAGGCGATGCGTATAACAGGTCACAAACAAGGTCTGTGTCTGTTCAATCACAGAGATCGCCAGACTCAGCTTCATACTCTCCAGTAATGCCTTGGCAGAGGTCGCGCCTACATGCTGCAGCGCAAACAAGCGAGTCACCACCAGATCTCCGGCCTGAACCTTGCCGCCTTCGGGATCAATGAGTGCCGGATCCGTGTCCAGGACCTCTGCCACAGGCACCACGGCAATCAGATGTTCATCCTTGCGCACCATGGCCAGATTCTTGAACTTGAGCACTGTTTGCAGCAGGGCATACAGATCCTGCACGCGTACCTTGCCCTGCAGTTGACCGTGCAGTTTCAAGGTGATCGAATCATCCGGGATCTTTTGAGATTCATACACCATATCAAAGCCCAGGTACTGACCTGCCAGTTCCAGCAGTTCAGTCAGACGCATGGAATCCGGCAAAGCCAGATCCAGGACCTCATTGGCATCTGAGATATTCAGATCCGTAAGCACACTCCGGGTCAACACAAGATCCGTTCTGGGTACGGACCATTCCGATTCGAGCGCATTGGCGTCATACTCTGGCGTGACAGGCTGCATGACCAACGCCGTGGCCTCTCTTCGGGAGGGCGTCTGTGTGTCCAGGGCAATCAGTTCAGATGTCACGGGTTCGGATCCTGACATCGGGGATTCACTGGCAGGGGTCATGGTTTCACCATGCGGCTTCGAAGGCCCTGCACCTTGAACCATCGTGGCTCCAGAGTCTGCAGGCCGATCAGAAGACTTTGCATGAATCGCATTGAGCAACTGAGGATACAACGCCTTGGGTACCACAGCCATGACTTTTTCCCTGAGAATATCGATCAGGATCTTCCGAGTCTCCATGTCTGTGGGCGGGTTGGCAAACGTGCCAATCGTCACATCCTTCATCAAGGTCATGATCTGACCATTGGTGGGCAGGTCCCTGGCAATGCTCACAGGCCCCAGGCATTCCACCGTGTAGGGCGTATTACAATCCACGACACTCAGCAGGACCTTCGTGCGATACAGATCGGGCCCAGTTCCGGTCACAGCCAGCACATGGGGCGCCTGCATCGTGGATTGCGTCTCCAATCCAAGGTACGCCATCAAGGCCTGGACCTCTGCACAAGTCAGGTAAGACAACTCGAATATCCGTTGTTCTGGTTCCGGGGCAGGGGTCGACGGATGCAGGGCTGCGGACGGATGCGATTGACACCCGCACAACATGGCCAATGATACGGTCAGGCAGATACTCAAAAGTCGGTTCATAGTTTTTAAGGGTTTCAGGTTTCAGGTTTCAGGTTTCAGGTTTCAAGTTCCAGTTGCCTTCAGCCTTCATACTTCAGCCTTTCCATTTCACCTTCCACCACGCGCAGGCCGGGGGGAAATCGCATGCATTCTTCCATTGACCGGAGTGGCCAGACGGCTCGGCAGGGGGGGCGAAGGCACAGAGGGCAACGGCGCCTGCGAAGCCGCAGCAGAAGGCATTTCCATGGCCAGGATTGGCGATTCGACTTTTGTTCTTGGCCGCGCGGTATCTTGGCTCGGCTCCCACGCCACTTCACCGGTGGTTTCTTCAAATGCATACACCACAGCATCCCTGCGGATTTCAGTCACCTTTAAATACCCCAGCATGTCACCCGGTTTGATCCAGGATGGCCCCTTGCCCGGTTCAGAGACCAGGGCCATGGATTTTTCAGGTTCCTTGGCAAACACGCTGGTGGCAAGTACCTTAAAATGGACAGAGGCCTTTTGTGGTATGGCCTCAATCTTTGGATGGGGTGAAGGTGTCACTGTTCGACTGTCCGACTGTCCGACTGTCTCACGGTCAGACCGTACGACGGTCCTGGCCGGTTTGGGGGGATTCAGGAGCTTGGCATAAATCCTGGCCTGGACGACCAGAGGATTCTCTTTTGAAACAGTTGATCCTTGAGTCTGCGACATCCTTGTCTTCTGCCAGATCTCGACAGGACCGCGTCTCTGCAGTAGCCCCGTTATCTCCGGGCTTGAGGATCTACCTTGGCAGAAAACCAGCGCGCATACCAAGGCCAGGCAGGCAATGAAAACACCGGGAAGAATCCGCAATAACCTCATGATAATCGCACCTCTCAATAGTGAACGATAATACATGAACTCGCGCAGGCTGCCAACAAGGCAATCCTGGAAAAATACTAGCTCTACCATGACTTATATGCAAGGGGAAAATTGAAGGCGCTTGGTAAAAGAAAAGAATCAAAAAAAACAATAAACCTATTGACGGCCCACCGGCCTAATGGGTATTTTAATAAACAGGGAAAAAGGAGTACAATACGGTTGAATTAGAAATAAAGTTCATTTGGCAACCATGGATTGAGCTAGGTTTCATTTTGCACAAAAGAATGAAGTTTCTATGCTAAGGAGAGTCAGCCAATCACACAAATCGAGTGCAATCATGTGAGGGATTTCCAGGAGTTAATCTGTATATAGCCTTTTGACTCTGGAAACAGGCTTATAACGATCTACAGTAAAGGGTTAAATAAAGATCAAACGATCTTTTCACAGTGAGTGTCTGCGCGATTAGGGTCACTGTGTGTTTGGGTGTCACTGAAGCATCCAGGATATATCGGTGAAGATTGAATGCACGTACACAGGTGGAGTCTGCGCATGCATAGGCAATCGCCAGTGAACAATGGGGAAGAGAAGTATAATGTCACTGTCATGGCTGAATAAACCGGAAAGGGATCTTATGGAAAGTCAAAATCAAGGCACAAAACATCTGACGATTGGTTTACTGGTTGTGGCCATGGGCCTTGTGGTTCAATGCACAACCCATGCGCAGACCATCATTCCGGGCTATCGGTTTCCGCTTGTGTCTACCCTTCCCACACCGGCCAATTTCAGGAGTCACCTGGGTGGTCCCAGTGGTGCGGGCCAGAGTCAGATCAGTGACGATATCAAGGAATTGGCCAGGGCCCTCAAGTATGATCCTGCTTTGATGTACAAGTTCGTGCATGACTATATTGATTATGAACTGGCGTGGGGTGATATCAAGGGATCTCACATGACCTGGATGGATCGAAGCGGCAATGCCTTTGATCAGGCCTCTCTCATGATCGATCTGCTGCAGGAAGCCAACACACACAACGAGGACCTGACCATTACCAATATCAACTACGTGGTCGGTGAAATACAGTTGACTTCGCAGATATACCAATGGCTGGGCATTGACTATTATGATTATGCCGCTGCAGAAGAAGCATTGGCCAGGGCAGGCCTGTACGGCAATTTGGACTCGAACGGATTACGTTTGATACATGTCTGGGTCAAGGCCACTGTGAACGGGCAGAACTACGAATTCGATCCCAGCTTTAAGGCCTACTCCCACTCTGTGGGCATGTTCTCAATGAACAACTACCTGGAACTGGCCATGCATTACGATGACACTGCCTTTATGAGCAGTGCCATGAGTGGATCAACCCCTGTTGATGGCGGGATAATGGGCATTAACAAAGCCAATATCCAGGCCAACCTGAACACCTATACGTCCTATTTGACAGACAAGGTCAAAGATGAGGCCATGTTCGGAGATATCACACTCAAGGACGTCATTGGCGGCAAGACCATCAATGCCGTGGCAGAGGCCGCCACACTGCCCACGGCCATGCCCTACACCATTATCAGCCGCGACAACATCTTTCCCAAGTCCAGTGTCCCCAATATCTACAGGACCACGTTGAACCTGCAATACAATGGCATCAACAAGACTCTCAATTCCTCGGATATCTACGGCCGAACACTCACCCTCTCCTTTAATGGGTCTAATCAGCCTGTATTGAAATTGGACGGGACAACCGTGGTCACAGGCAATGCCTGTACACCGGGCGCAGCCTATAATCTGGTCTTCACAGTGGACCATCCGGATGAATACAACAGCTTTGCCAAGGTCTCCACGCTCGGTGTCAGGGCCGGTGGTTTTTACAGCATCCTTAACGGCTGGGGTCAGACAGGTACGCATATCCTGGCCAAGTACAGACAATCCTTGAATACCGTGATTGATCAGGGCAGTGCCCTGAATTCGGAGGCCGTATTGGGTCGATCCTATACACTGGCAGGGCTCTCCTGGATGGCCCAAACCAGCAAGATGAGGGACATGGCCTCTCAGATCAAGAGCGGGTCACTGCCGCATCGTGTATTCAATCAGCATGTCCTGGGTGTGGCAGGTCAGTATGACACGCCTTATCTGGATCTTGCTGACAATACCTATACCATTGCCAATCAAAACAGCGAAGACAGTAAGATCAACGCTTTGTTCTTTGCCATTGCTGATTTCTCTTCCCTGTATCTGGAAAAGACGATCCAGCAACTGCAGGGCGATACAGGCGTGTCTGCAGTATCTCTGCTGACCATGGGCAATGACAGAACCACATACAACAAGACCTTCAGCATATATCATTCGGGTTTTGAACCGCAGCTGGTGGGATACAGCCAGGCTGAAAAGGATCTGGTATCTGCGTATTACAATGCAGGCTACACCATTGCGTATCCTCAGTATGGGGATCTGACATCAGGCAGTTGGTCCGGCATGGGATTGGACGCCCGCAAGGTCAGCCCCACAGAGCTCACTGCCGTGCACCTGATCACAGGCGCACACGGGGCCTCTTGTACGAGCGGTACGACCATGAATGTCAATGACCTGGTGGCGCTCACGGATTCCGGAGTCTACAAACAGCAGGACGGCGTGGAGACTGCAGGCAGCACGGACCTGAGTATTGGCACAGGCAGTCTGCCCTTTGGCTTGACTCTGAGCAGGTCCTACTCCTCAGTCAATCGTCTTAAAGACGGGCCCCTGGGCAAGGGCTGGACCCACAATTTTGACATCTCGATCAAGGTACTCAGCGACAGTTTCAAGGCCCTGGAATCAGGGTCTGTGTACGACCAGATTCCCCAGATTGTTGGTCTTTACGTGTCTTTTGATATTTACAGATTAAGCCCCACATGGGTCAGTGCGAACATGGTGTCCAAGCTGACCTCCTCGTGGCTGGGTGATGCACTCACAGACAACAAGGTCCTGGTCAGGCAGGGCAGTGGCGGATTCAGCTTTGGCAAGGCAGTGGATGGCAGTTACAATCCGCCTGTGGGCACCAACATGAAGCTGACCACAGAACCGGATGGGTCATTCAGACTCAAAGATACCAGCGGAAAATTCTATGACTTTGATACCTCCGGGCGCATGCAGCAGTGGAGTGATGCGTACGGCAATGTCGTGGACTGGACCTATACTGCCAACAAGCTGTCGTCAGTGATCACGCGCATCGGCGGTGGCACCACCGTGTCACGGTCCATGACATTTACCTATACTGGAGACCGCATTACCTCTGTCCAGGATTCTGCCAGCCGTAGCATTGCGTACGGCTATGACGCAAAGGGCCAGCTCATCAGCCACACCAATCCCGACGGCAAAGCGGTGACCTATGCCTATGCCGCAGGTTTCACGGGCCTCCTGACCCAGGTCTTCAGCCCTGACAACCCCTCCATTCCAGTCAGTACCACGCTGTACGACACCCTGGGCCGTGTGACACAAAAGACCAATGCAGTAGGCTCCGCCTGGAACTATCTTCTGGCCTATTACCGTGCAGAAACTGAGTTGCCCCCGCAACTGGATCCCGATGGCAACATGAAGCGGTATTCATCCTCAGTGTGGCTGGATAAACACGGTCAGCCGATCTTGGCGAAAGATATCATGGGCCGGGAAACCACCTACTCCTTTGACGGCATCTATCGTCCCACGCAGATCATGGACCCAAGCGGCATGGCCACCCAATATCAATACAATTCAGACAATCAGGTGACCAGTGTCATCAGTTCTGCGGTCAGCGGGTCCGGCTACGCAGACCTCGAAGCCGTGTTCGGGTATGACGCCTATCAAAACAGCCAGGGCCGGTACTTCCTGAAATCAAATTATACCAGAGATCCTGCTGCCAATGAAACCATCTACGAATATGACTTCGACAATATCACACTGTACGGCACTACCGTGGGCAATCTCAGGAAGATCACCTATCCGGAGATCGATCTGCCCACAGGCACTGTCAGACCCACAGAGACCTTTACGTACAACAGCTACGGCCAGTTGCTCACAAAAACTGAAAAAGACGGCACAGTGACCAGGTTTGAGTACTTCACTGCGTCTCAAGGCGCAGGCCTTAAAAAGACCATTGCAGATTATGGCCGCTTGAACCTCACCTCCGAATGTACCTATGACACAGCAGGGCGTGTGATCACCTCCAAAGATCCCCTGGGCAACATCACGCAGACTGAGTACTACGCATCAGGCCTGGTGAAAAAGGTGATCCCGCCTGCGCCCTATACCAGTCAATACCTCACCTATGAATACTATCCCAGTGGCCTGGTCCACTATGTCAAACAGCAGACCCCGCAAGGTGTGGTCTTTTTGCAGGACAAGACCTATACGACCATCGGCCAACTGGCCTCAGTGCGCGGCCCCTATCCTGCCAATGCAACCACCGCGCAAAAAGCGATCAATTACACGCAGTATCTGTATGATCCCCTGGGCCGTCCCTGGAAGGTCACGGACGCAGAAGGCCATGTCACGGAAACCCGCTATATGCCGGACGGCAAGACCTGGAAGGTCATAGACCCGGATAACCAGGCGCAGATGACCTACACGTACAATGAAAATGGCCAGGTCTCCGAAGTCATGGATGCCAAGGGCAATGTAACGGCGTACACGTACAACGGATTCATGGGCAGGGCGCGCACCACCTATGAAGACGGCACCTACACGGAACCGGGCTACAACTGGCTCCGCCAGGCAGAGACCATGCGCACCCGAGCCGGTCAGATCATTGAGGTCGAGTATGACGAATGGCAGCGCATCAAACGAAAAATCACCCCTGAAAACACCATCACCTACACGTATGACATCATGGGCCGAGTCACACAGGTGGTTGACAATCACGGCACCACGGTCAATACCTATGACACCGCAGGACGCATCACCCAGATCAAGGATCCCAAGAACAGGATTGTGGCCTATCAATACAATGCAGCCAGTCAGCGTACAAAACTGACCTATCCGGACAGCTCGTATGTGACCTACCAGTATGACACACTGGGCCGCTCGACACATATCAAAAACGCCTCAGGCACCTCTCTGGCCCAGTACACATATGATGCCCTGTCCCGCTACCAGACTGTCACCTATGCCAATGGTGCCACAGCCCAGTATGCGTACGACTCAGCCAGTCGCCTGCTGAGCCTGACCAATACCACCAATCAGCAGTACAAGTACGAATACACGTACGACAAGGTGGGCAACCGCCTGTCCATGGAGGTCAATGACTCTGAAACCCATACCTATACCTATGACAATCTGTACAGGGTCACCAATGCCAATTACCCCTCGCGCTACAGTTATTTTGTGGATGACACCCAATTCCAGTATGACGCAGTGGGCAACCGTCATGCAGTGATCACCACTTCCACGGAAAACTACAGTGTCAACAGCCTCAATCAGTACACCCAGGTCGATGGCAATGACTTCACCTACGATGACAACGGCAACCTGACCGACGACGGCCTGTTTACCTATGCCTTTGACTCGGAAAACCGCCTGGCCACCGTTCAGAGCAATGCCGCCTCGAATTATGGTCCCATCAGTATGGCCGTAGACAGTCCATTGGAATTCACCACAGGCGGTGATCAGTCCTTTGTCAGAACGACCGCCGAGTCCATGTATGACGGGGATTCCGCGTATTCCGGGATCGTGCCCACAGATCAACAGGCCTGGATAGAGACCACGGTCCAGGGCCCCGGCGTCGTGACCTTCCACTCGATGATCGATTCAGAGAGTACCTATTACAAGCTATACCTCACGCTCCTTGTCGATGGTTCCACCAGACTTTCTCTGAATGGAAACAATGACACCTGGGCCGAGTCTTCCTATGCCATCGCCACACAGGGCACCCATACCATCAGATGGCGTTTCAATGTGATCATGGGCGGGATTGGCGCCGCCTATATCGACAAGGTCGAATGGGAGCCCGGGGAAGTGTTTGTGCCTCAAGGTCTGCAGATGGGTCTGGACCTGGATCGAGACGTTCCCATCACCACAAGCGGCAATGAAAACTGGTTCCTGTCCAGTTCATCAACCTACCATGGTTATTATTGTCTCCAGAGTGGCGATATCAGTGACAGCGAGCAATCCACTCTGGAAGCACAGGTCACAGGCCCCGATACAGTCTCCTTCTATTGGAAGGTGTCGTCCGAGGCGTACTATGATTATCTGAGATTCTACATTGACGGCGTACAGCAGGCCAGCATCAGCGGCGAGGTCGGTTGGCAGCAGAAATCCTATGCCATCTCAAGCGGCACGCACACGTTGAAGTGGGTCTACAGCAAGGACGGAAGCGTGTCCAGTGGTGATGATGCAGGGTGCGTGGATTACCTCCAGTTCGCCAGTTCTCCGCCTTCGCTGCCGCCTGCATCCACCGAGTTCGTGCCCGAGGGCCTGCAGTGCGACCTGGACCTGGACCGGTATGTGTCTATCAGCTCACAGGGCAACCAGGTCTGGACCTCCCTGACGAGTTCTTCGTCCTTTTATGACAATGACTGTGCAAAGAGCGGCAATATCTATGATAACTGCGAATCCATCATGCAGGCAGAGGTCACAGGCCCCGACACGGTCACCTTTTACTGGAAGGTCTCGTCCGAGCAGTACTATGACTACCTTGCCTTTTACATTGACGGCATACACCAGGGCAGTATCAGCGGCGAGGTGGCTTGGCAGCAGAAGACCTATACCCTGTCAAGCGGTACGCATACCCTGAAGTGGATCTACAGCAAGGACGGAAGTGTGTCCAGCGGCGATGACGCAGGGTATGTGGATTATCTGCAGTTCGCCAGTGACCCGCCCTACACAGGCGGCGGCAGCAGCTCGGCAGACTTCCAGGTCATCCAATACGATTACGACGCCTCAGGCCGACGGATCAGCAAGAGCGTGGACGACACCACCACAGAATACTTCTACGACGGTGACCACTGCATCGTGGAATACGGCGATGACGGTGCCTGCCTGAGAAAGTACATCTACGGCCCGGGCGTGGACCAGCCCATAGTCATGATCGACGTGGCCGACAGCAGCAAATCCTACTACTACCACAGAGACGGCCTGGGCAATGTCATTGCCCTGTCCGACGCCAGTCGCAACACGGCTGTGACCTATGAATACTCGATTTACGGCGTTCCAGCCTCGTCAGACCCCAACAATCCCAATCCCTACCTGTTCACAGGGAGACGGTTCGACTTTGAAACAGGCTTGTATTACTACCGGGCCAGGATGTATAATCCAAATTTAGGACGATTCCTGCAGACGGATCCTATTGGTTACGGCGATGGGATGAATTGGTATGGGTATTGTGGTGGGAATCCTGTTGGGCGGGTGGATCCGAGTGGGAGAAGGGCATTACGGACAGGCTTTTTGGATATGGGGACGAGTCCGTATTTAAGATATGCTATTGCTAATAGTAATGGCACAGAGAGTGTCTTCAATTTTAGCAGTATAGATGACTGGATAGGTATAATGAAACGCACTGCTGCAAGGAATCAGACTGATTTGTCTGGGATGGCAGGATATGCTATGTCAAGGAGCGCAGGAACAAATGCCGATTTGGTGTTTTGGAGTATTCAGGCAATCATTCATCTAACATCTTGGGAGGATGATTTCGAATCTAAAATTCGACAGCTTGAGGCACCAGGTATAGATCCAGTTAATTTCATAATAGAGGAAGATTTGCCTTCATTGTATGATCGTTGGGGTGATTCACTGAGAGGCGGAGGAAACAATGTCCTATATTGGAACCCTGACCAGATAAGTGCTTACGGGGATCAAGAGGTACAACAAGGTGATCCAGAGTGGTATAATGTAACCCCTTTGGTTGCATTAGGGCATGAACTGACTCACGCTTTTCAACGCCTGTGTGAGCCTGATATCTGGGGTACTGGTGCCAGGCGGCCAAGGGGTCAAAAGAACAGTCACTTAACTGAGCCGAACGCTGTGGAGTTTGAGAATATAGTTCGTTACGCATTCTATATGAAGGTGCCCGGTTATAGTGAACTTTTCCCCCGGGCAGGTTACGACCCATCGTATCGTGATCTTGCAAGTACTCCCACCGAGGCTTGGAGTATTGCCAGGACACCTGGTTGGATAGTACCATATATGCCCTAGGATGTGAGACACCGTAGAACAATGGTGCTCACACAGCAATAGCATGGTCAATTTCAAAAAACATTAGGTCGAAATAGAAATAGTTCGGACTGTAGGTTTATTAATTTAAATAGGTTATGTGGGTATTGCCAGAAAGGGCCGGTGTTGGATTGTGGTTGTCGGAAGGTTTGTTTGATATAATAATGGGTCGCAGTAGAAAACTACCTATTGGTTGAGAGTTAAAAGGTTGGAGACTAGGATCATGAAAAAACTTTCCTTTCAGAAACTCGTATTTGTCTGGATTTGTATGGCCATTGGCCTGCCTAGCAATGTGTGGCGGGATAGTGAGACGAATCATGGAATTCAGGATATGAATGCTGCATATGGTGCTGAGCCAAATTCTCGTGTTGCGGCAAATTCGGTCGGCGCAAGTTCTGGGATGTTGGCGTTTGATAAAGATCCGAATGCGACTGATCGGGCCAGGATTGTACTGAAGAAATTTGAGATAACTGAAACAACGATTGATGTTGTCTATGAGATTAGAAATGAGACGGATCATGAAATTTGGATTTGTGATGGCCTAATGGAGGGGCAATATTCCGATAGTTACTATGAGGTAAGTCGTGATGCAGCGGCACAGAGGCTTGTTGTCAAGAAACATATCAATATTCCAGTGATCGGTTTGGTTGATTGGTATTTTCCACCTTTTGGCGTCTACCAGCGTCTACCAGCAGGTGAAAAACATCTCAGCTCATTCTCCCGATCGCTACCGCTGCATCGTTATTCTTCGTCCTGGACAGGAAGTGAGACACCAGAGATTGTAGACCTCACTGGAATGGTTATATATGTTCATTATTATAACGGGGATTTGCCGGGATTGATTCGGTCTCTTCTCACGGATGCAGACCGGTTCATTGGGAAGTTGCCCTCAGATTGGCATGATTCGCCCGATACCGAAAGAATTTTGGAGTATTTTCCAGGTCTTGTGCTTAAA
Source organism: Phycisphaerae bacterium (assembly GCA_021736645.1). Classification (GTDB taxonomy): domain Bacteria; phylum Planctomycetota; class Phycisphaerae; order Sedimentisphaerales; family Anaerobacaceae; genus JAIPFM01. Next base: position 30,239 of record JAIPFM010000060.1, read on the forward strand.
TACTATTTTGGATCTGAGGGATTGGAATTGTTCAATGAAAACTATAGCGAAGACATCCGGAACGGAAAACTAAGCATGGCCTATTATAAATACGAATTCCTAAAGGATGAAGAGGTCTTGAAGTTGACAGTGGATGGCGTGTCCATTCCCTTTGATATTTGGAACGCCAAAGAACACTAGAACCGGGGCACTAAAGATAGTAGGCACTGAAGGGCACTGAAGGGGGTCAGACATGAATGGCACTTCCATAACCCGCAAAGACCGATAAGAATAAAGAAGAACAGGCCTCCGAGCCGAAAAGGTTGTTGTTACGGCAATCTAATCAACAAGGAGGTCTGCCATGAACAAGTATACCCAAGGCCGGCTGAGTAG
>JAIPFM010000061.1 GCA_021736645.1 Phycisphaerae bacterium
GGTGGCCTCCCTGGAAAGCGCCACACTCGTAAACCACAGAAACGTACAGGCCATGCCTGGCACACTGGTTCAGTTCTATGTGGAGGCCGTGGACCGTCTCGGTCACACAAGCTGGCATCCCGCGGCAGGGCCTGAGGCCCATGCCCAGTTCCAGTACCAGGACAATCAATCCCCGGGCACGGCTCTGCACACGTACCGCGTGGTCATGCGAAAGGCAGACCGTGACCTTTTGTTCGAGCCCGCCAATCTCATGAGCAACGAGCGTCTGGGCGTCACCCTGATCTACAACGAGCAGGACATATTCTACGATATCGGGGTCCGTCTCAAGAGCAGCGAACATGGACGCCCCAAGAGTCCGCGTGTAGGCTACAGCATGCGATTTAACGCAGACAAGCTCTTCAGGGGTGTGCACGACACCCTCGCCTTTGACCGGTCAGACGGGCAGACCATGGGGCAGCGGGAGATGCTCTCCCACATGGCCATGAATCGATTCGGCCATGTGTCAAAATACTCGGACCTCGGCTATCTCATCGCCCCCTCGACCAGTCACACGGGCGGCGTGGAAGTGCAGATGGCCAGATATGGTGACGTGTTCCTGGAAGAGACCTATGGCAAGGACGGCGGCCAGGGCACACTCTTTGAATACGAACTGGTGTATCCCCTCACCCAGACCGTGGGCAATGACCCGGAGGGACTCAAGATACCCCAGGAAGGCAGCGGTGTGCAGGGGCGGTCTGTAAGCGACTACCTCGGAGAGGACAAGGAACTGTATCGCTGGCACTTCCTCATCAAGAACCACCGCGACCAGGATGACTACAACGGCATCATCACCATGACACGTATCCTGGGGCTCACAGGCCCGGCCTTTGAACAGGCGGCCAATGACCTGCTGGACGTGGACCAGTGGCTCAATGCGTTTGCTGTCAGTGCCGCGCTGGGCATCAGTGACAACTGGATTGACAATGCGCAGCACAATGCCATGTTCTATGTGCGGTCCTCCGACCGGAAGATCCTGTTCCTGCCCCATGACATGGACTTCCTGTATTCGGTGTCAAGGTCCATTACGAGCAACAGCACGCTGCGAAAGATGATGGCCGTGCCCCAGTGGCATCGACGCTTCTACGGCTATGTGGCAGAGTATCTCCAGACCAGCTTCAACAGGGCGTATCTCAGCCACTGGACAGACCAGTTCTCCGAACTCCTGCCGCAGCAGCCCTGGTCCAGCAGACTGGACTATGTGAACGCCCGTCACCAGAATGTGTTGACCCAGGTGCGAAACGCTGTGGGATCTGAAGTCCCCTTCTCGATTGACACGGCAGAACCACTCAGCACGGACCAGGGCACGCTGGTGGTCACAGGCACAGGCTGGGTCACGGTGTTCAACATCCGCGTGCAAGGCGTGCAAACCAACCTGGAAATCCAATGGCTCGATGCCACCACCTGGCAAACCCAACTGACAGGTCGACTGGCCAATCGACCAGACCCAGTCACGCTGGAGGCCTTGAACTCACAGGGTGACGTGGTGGGCACGGATTCTTTTTAAGGACTAGTGGCTAGCGGCTAGCGCTTCACACGGGCATTGCCCTGCCATACGCTCCAGATCTGGTCTTCATCTGCAGGTTGAGAATAGTCTGTCAGCAGAGTCGTGGTAAACGCACCATTGGCCCAGCCGAATTGAATCCACTTTTCCGGAGCCCAGTCCCGGAGGATGCCATAGAGCATGCCGCCCACAAAGCCGTCTCCCCCGCCAATGCGATCCAGCACGCCAATTTCTCTGGGCTCGACCACGTGCCAGGTCTCGCCTTCAGCCATGATGGCGCCCCACATGTGACTGTTGGCACTGACCACTTCTCTCAAGGTCGTGGCAAACACAGAGGTTTTTGGAAAGGCGTATTTGGCGCGGTTGATCATGCCCTTGAAGCCCTCGATCTTCTTGGCCAGATCCTTGCCGCCGGCATCGGGCCCTTCAATGCCCAGGCAGAGCTGAAAGTCTTCTTCATTGCCGATCAGGATGTCCGACACACCGGCAATCTCCATAAAGATGTCGCTGAGTTCCTGTTCACGATTCTTCCAGAACGAGGCCCGGTGATTCAAGTCAAAGGAAACGCGTGTGCCGTACTGCTTGGCCGCCCTGGCCAGTTCCAGACAGAAAGTCCCGGTTTCAGGGGACAAGGCGGCAATCAAACCGGACAGATGGACAATCTGCACACCCTCCTGGCCAAAGATGCGGTCCAGATCGAAATCCTTGACGTTCAGAGTACGCCCCACCTCACCGGCCCGGTCATTGTGCACGCGCGGTCCGCGAGACCCTGCACCGCTGTCGGCGATATTGAACTGATGACGATAGCCCCAGGGATTGCCCTGATCCACATCCTTGGCTTCCACGTGCATATGACGACTGGCCAGATTGTCCTTGAGGAATCGGGCGATCGGGCTGTCCTTGACGAACGTGGTCAAGACCTTGACCGGCAATCCCAGATACGAGGACACACTGGCCACGTTCGTTTCTGCACTGGTGGCCTGCATCACAAAGGTGTCACTGCAGTGCACAGGCTGCCCATTCACCGGTGTAATGCGTACCCCCATACTGGTGGGCACCAGCATCGCATAAGCGCAGTCTTTGCGTAACTCAATCTTCATGCTTGAAGTCTCCTTTAGGTCATTATTTCATCCAAAAACTACGGGCTAGGATCGCTGTTGTATCGGCACATAGTCCCGTTGTCGAGAGCCTGTATAGATCTGACGTGGGCGACCGATCTTGGCCTTGGGATTCTGGATCATTTCTTTCCAGTGGGCAATCCAGCCCGGCATGCGGCCAATGGCAAAGAGTACCGTAAACATGTTCGTGGGGAAGCCCAGGGCCATATAGACCAGACCACTGTAAAAGTCCACATTGGGATACAGCTTGCGACTGATGAAGTATTCATCCTGCAGCACGGCCTCTTCAAGACGCAGCGCAATATCCAGCAGAGGCTGATGTTCCGCTTCGTCTTCAAGCACCCTGCTGCACATTTTCTTGATAATTTTGGCACGAGGATCGTAGTTTTTGTACACGCGATGCCCAAAACCTGACAGGCGGAACGAGGACTTCTTGTCCTTGGCCTTGGCAATGAACTTCTTGATGTCACCGCCCTGCCGGTGTATCTTTTCCAGCATGTCAATCACGGCCTGATTCGCGCCGCCGTGCAGGGGCCCCCACAAGGCGCTGATCCCTGCGGAGATGGAGGCATACAGATTGGCATGGGCGCTGCCCACCAGACGCACTGTGGAGGTCGAACAATTCTGTTCATGGTCTGCATGGAGCACCAGCAGGACGCTCAAAGCACGCACACGATCCGCATCCAGTTCATAATTATTGACCGGGGACCAGAACATCATGCGCAGGAAGTTTTCGCAGTATTTGAAATCCTTTTGCGGATAGACAATGGGGTGTCCCATGGTCTTTTTGTAGGCATAACAGGCAATCGTACGAATCTTGCTGAGCAGTCGTGCGGCTGTCATATCGATATTGTCACGCATGGAAAGCAAATCCACATTCGGGTAAAAACTGCTCATGGCATTGACCATGGTGCCCAGGATGTTCATGGGATGCGCATCATGGGGAAAATTATTGTAGAAGTGACGCATGTCCTCATGGAGCAGGGAGTGCTCATTGAGAAGACGCGAAAAATTCTCGCGCTGTTCAAGGTTCGGCAGGCGGTTGTGCAGGAGCAGATAAGAGACTTCCGTAAATGTGGAATGCTCGCACAGGTCCTCAATCGAATAGCCGCGGTAGCGCAGCACACCTTCTTCACCATTAATAAAAGTAATATCACTGGTGCAACTGCCTGTATTCATGAACCCTTCATCCAGGGTTATATAGCCTGTCTCCGAACGCAAACGACTGATATCAATGGCACGCTCACCCTCGGAGCCCACGATCACATCGAGCTCAAGTTCGCGTCCGCCAACAATCAACTTTGCCTTTTCTTTTTTTGCCATCTAAACGTCTCCTGGAACATTATACAACCACCTGTTGGAACCCAACAATCAGCAGAATAGGACCATAGGATACCGTGCAAATCCATTTATTGCAACACATGCCAGTGGTTTTTACCCTGAAGCCCGGGATCCCAAACAAAGCAGATCCCTGACAACGGCACTCACCCCGCCAAACACAGGGATTCACGGCCGCGCCCCAAGCCCCGACATATTCTATTAATTTTTCTTATATCCGACATTTTCAATGGGGTTGGACCGCTCTACGCCATGTCACCGGCACAAGTCGCCTGTGCCAGGCATTCCGAAAGGATCGTGACCTCGGAATCAATGGACTCGGTGATTGACCTTGTCAGGATCAAGGGCCGACTCACGCCCCAGTTTAACAACTCAAAAAAAAGTTGAGATTTAGGGACTCGCAAGTTATAAGCAGGGCTGTCATATTAATAAACTGTATCTGCTTGAATGTGAGTCAATGCCCGAGGGATGAAACTGACTGTGTCCACAAAATCGCTTTTCAAGACATCTGTGTCATGTCTTGTCCTTTTATTATTGGTGCTGTGTCTTTTTCCCGGTTCTGATGCCGTGGAAAATGGATCGTCTGTGGCTGTGGAGCCCAATATCACACCTGACTACCGGGATGTGGTCATTCCCCCGAACATCGCCCCTCTGAATTTCAGGGTGCAGCATGCAGGAGACGCATATCTGGTAAACATCCATTCTGACCAGGGACCTTCCATCACGATTCGGAGCAAAACCGATCGCATTCGTATTCCTTCCAAGCCCTGGCGGGCCCTGCTGCAGGCCAACCGGGGGCGTGATCTTTTTGTGGACGTGTCTGTCAGGGACCACAACGAGGGGTGGCATCAGTATCAGCGTATAACCAACCACATTGCCAGGGAAGACATTGACGGGACACTCGTTTACAGATTTATGAAACCGATTTACCGGTGGTGGCAGGACATCGGAATTTATCAGCGGAATCTGGCTGATTTTGGCGAATCCCAGATTCTGCACGGCCGGTCATTTGGCGGGGGCTGTGTAAACTGTCACAGCTTCACCAACCAGACCACCAATCCCATGACCATCGGCCTTCGCAGTACCACCTATGGCAGCCATACACTCCTGGCTCAGAACGGGCAGGTGGTGAAGATCAACGCCAAGTGGGGCTACACAGCCTGGCACCCGAGCGGCGAACTGGCTGTGTACTCCTTGAACAAGGTGCGCCAGTTCAACCATGCAGGCGGCATGGAAGTCAGGGATGTGGTGGACCTCGATTCTGCGCTGGCCTGTTACGATGCAAAAACCCAGACCGTGACCTGCCCGGAACCGCTGGCTCAAAAGGACCGCCTCGAAACCTATCCCACCTGGTCTCCGGATGGAAAAACACTCTATTTCTGCAGCGGCCCTGTGCTGTGGGAAGACCGGGACACAGTGCCGCCCAAGAATTATGACAAACTCAAGTATGACCTCAAGCGCGTGGCCTATGATCAGGACACCCATCAGTGGGGTTCGGTTGAGACCGTGCTGGCCGCAGAAACCACGGGGTTGAGTATCCTGCTGCCCAGGGTGTCACCGGATGGCCGAACCCTGTTGTTCTGCATGTGTCAGTATGGTTGTTTTCCTGTGTACCAGCCGAGCAGTGACCTCTATCTCATGGATCTGGCCACAGGCCAGTATCACAGGCTGGACATCAACAGCGACTATTCTGAATCATGGCATAGCTGGTCCAGCAACAGCCGATGGATCGCCTTCAGCAGCAAACGTCAGGGCGGGTCTCTGACCCGGACCCATTTCAGCTATGTGGATGAGACTGGCCACGCGCACAAGGCCTTTGTGCTCCCGCAGAAAGATCCCGCCCTGTATGAGTCCCAGCTGGAGACCTACAGTGTGCCGGAACTCCTCAAGGGGCCTGTACCAGTGAGCCGATACAAACTGGCCCGGGCGACCCGATCGGACCCTGCCATTGCTGTGGACATCCCCATCACAGGGGCCACACCCAAGGCCGAGCCCTTTGAGCCCTGGCAGGAACGTGAGTGACATGCTCGAGGATCAGAACCGGAGATCATGAATGTTGGAGACCCCAGTAACGTGACGGATCGACTGAAACAGAGGCTGCTTGGCGTGCCGTTCTTTGCGGCATGCGGGATGTACCTGTGGCGCGTGGTGGAACCCCGTCTCATCTTCAACAGCTTTGGCAGTATCCTGACCGAAGCCCCCCCGTTCCTGACAGGCATGCGATTCTTCAAAGACACGCTGACCCATCCGGGCGGATTCGTGATGTATGCGGCCGGTTTGCTGTCTCAGGGATTTGCCTCCTCCTGGCTGGGGGCCGTCATCATTGTGTGCGTGGGTCTTTGTTTGTATGACCTGTGCCTGCGTCATCTGCAGGCAGTGCATACGGGACCGTCCGTCACGGCAGTCGCAGCCACGCTCGGACCCGCGGCTCTGTTCCTGATCTATGGCCGCTATGAACACCCGCTGCCCGAAGCGCTGGCCGTATGTCTGGGACTGCTGTTTTCTCGAGGCTTCGAGACACTGCCCCTGAGACATCCGGGCGCTCGAGGGACAGCATTCGCACTGATGGCTGCATTCGGATATTGGCTCATGGGTGCAGGCGGAGTCCTGGTGTTCACGGTGCTGACCCTGGTGTATGGCATGCTGGTTCATGGCACCTGGCGATTCGCGATCGCACTGTGCGGCCTCAGTGCTGCGATAGTCTGGTGCTGTGCCCAGTTCATTTTTCTGATTCCGCCGCAGCAGGCCTTTGTGGACCTGACCCCCTTTTCGGCCGGTGTGACGCAAGGGATGAAACCCCTGTCACACGCCCTGGTCATGCTCATAACGGGATGGGTGCCGGTCTGTATGGTCCTCCTGTTTGCCGTGGAAAAACTGCCTCACAAGGTCAAGTCACGTCCTGCCCACAAGAAAAATTCCCTGGGCCCACCCAAATCCAAACGGGGGGTTCCGGTCTTGATCAAAGCCCTGGCCTGTGTGTCCATGCCGTGCCTCTTGATGGGCGCTGGGCTCTATGCGGATGCCAATACCATGAGAAAACCCTTTGTCCAGGCACATGACTATGCACGTCACAGACACTGGACAAAGATGCTGGACCTGGGACGCAATCTGCCCAGAGGTCAGGGCAATGTGTTTGTCAATCATGACATCATTCGGGCCCTGTACCATACAGGTCGGCTGCCCTACGACCTGTTTCAATTCCCCCAGATACCCCATGGGCTTCTGCTCACCCACGAAACCACAGAGTCCTTTCTCACACAGATGACCCTGTCGGATCTGTTTATCGATATGGGCCAGGTCAACATGGCGGAAAAACTCACCTCTGAATTCCTGGCGGTCAAGGGCCACAACAGTGCCGTGGTGGAACAACTCGCCTGGATCAATATCTTCAAGGGACAACACGAAACAGCCCGCATTTATCTGCACGCACTCCGGAAGGACCTGATCTATCGTCATGCCGCCGACGCCCTGCTGCACAGTCTGGACCACGGCTTCAAGGCCGATCAATTGACACGGATCAAACAGGTCCAGTCGTGTATGTGTCACGACCCTGGTGCCGTGGCCAAGATGACCTCTGCCGAGGCGATCCTGCTCAGTGCACTGCAGTTCAATCCCGCCAACAAAATGGCCTATGAATATCTCATGGCCTCCTACCTGCTCACCGGGCAGATTGACAAGGTCGTCCTGCACGCGGGGCGCCTCAAGGCGTTGGGCTACACGTCCATTCCCACACTGTATGAAGAGGCCATCCTTATTTATACAGGTCTCCAGGGACAGAAGCTCGACTTGAACCGATTCAATGTCAACCGGACCACCCTCCAGCGGTACACTCGATTCGCCCAACTCAAAAACAGCATCACGCCTCAGAACCAGGCTGCAGTGCTCAACCGCCTGATCAAGGAATTTGGGCAGACCTACCTCTTCTATTTCACCTTTGGACGCGTGGGATTGGGGTGATCTCTTATTCTCAGGACCGAATCAGCTGCCACAGTGGCGGGCCCAATACCAGAAGGCCGATGATGAGGGCGCCCAGGGCGGACAGCATCACAGCCGCAGCAGCCACGTCCTTGGCGCTCTTGACCAGGGGGTGAAACTCCGGCGATGCCACGTCCGCGATGAACTCCAGTGCCGTGTTCAATGCTTCAGCCGTCCAGACCGAGATCACGGCCAGCACGATCCAGCACCAATCATCGTGGTTGATGTGACAGACAATCCCCCCAGTGATGACCAGCACTGTGGCCGTGGCATGGAGCCAGGCATTGTGCTGCGACTGCAGCATCATCCTGAGACCATGCATCGCAAAGCGAAAGCTGCGAATGCGATCCTTGATGGAAAACACCTTGTTCATATCCACAGGATCATCCACTTGATTCTGATCCAGCCATTCTGTCGTCTTCATGGTTGCACACACAGTTTTAAGGGTTGCGTAATAGCCAGCGTATACCGTCTTATCGTGGATTCAATGATACAGCTTCACAACCATTTTGCACAAGCACCATTCCAGACCGGCGAGATATTTCTCTTTTTTTTATCGGTCATTCACAGACCAGAAGTCAGCCTCGGCTCTCAGGCCTGCGGAGACCGAAAGCCGAAAACTGAACACTGGGTCTATGCAAATAAGGGTGTACTGATGTAGCGTTCAGCTGTGTCGCACACAATGACCACAATGAGTTTGCCGGCATTTGCCGGGTCTGAAGCGAGCCTGACAGCAGCCAAGACATTGGCCCCGGATGAAATGCCGGCAAGTATGCCCTCTTCGCTGGCCAGGCGTTTGGCCATGTCAAAGGCCTCCTGGTTCTCGATGCAGACGACCTCGTCAATCGCATCCCTGTCACAGTTGACAGGGACGAATCCCGCGCCAATGCCCTGAATCATGTGCGGTCCGGGTTTGCCGCCAGACAGGACCGGGGACCCTTGAGGCTCCACAGCGACCACCTTCACGGTCGGCTTGTATGCCCTGAGCGTGCGTCCCACCCCTGTAATGGTGCCGCCAGTCCCCACACCCGCGATAAATATATCCACCTCACCGTCTGTGTCCTCCCAGATCTCCTGGGCCGTGGTTTCGGCATGGACCTTGGGATTGGCCGGATTGTCGAATTGCATGGGCATAAACGTCTTGCCTTTGTCCGCCACGATTTCCCTGGCCCTGTCCACAGCGCCGGTCATGCCGCGCTCGGGCGGTGTGAGCACAAGTTCAGCGCCCAGGATCTGAAGCATCTTGCGACGCTCAATACTCATAGACTCGGGCATGGTCAAAATGAGCTTGTAGCCCTTGGCCGCTGCCACCCAGGCCAGGGCAATCCCCGTATTACCGCTGGTCGGCTCCACAATGGTCATGCCGGGCTTGAGCTGGCCGGACGCCTCTGCTGTCTCAATCATGCTCAGGCCAATACGATCCTTCACACTGCTGGCAGGATTAAAGAATTCAAGCTTGGCAGCCACCTTGGCAGGGGCATCTCCCACCACACGATTGAGGTACACCAAAGGCGTCTTGCCCACAAGTTCTGTCATACTCTTTGCTATTTTCATAAACTTTGCTCCCATTACTTTTCGCGTTTTACGATTAGCGATATACAATCTTTCAATTCATTGATTTTCAATACCTGTTGACCCTGCTGCTTCAGACTTTCCGACACGTTTTTCCGGGCCTCCCCCAGATCCAATAGCAACTCGACCTCACACCCGACTTCGACCCGTTCCAGGGCCAGCTTGGCCTTGACAAAATTCATGGGACAGGCCACACCCCGAAGGTCAACGACACCGGGGACTGTCCCCTGAGACACTTCAACGGGCTCGGCCACGGGGGCCAGGGTAAAATTCAGCTGTCCGTCCAGTGATCCGTGCAGCGCGACAATGCGAGTCACCAGCGACGCAGCTGAGTCGCGTGACCCTGCATCGCCCTTGAGCCCACCGGTTGCAGCCTGCTGCACAAGGTCCTGCGATTGGGGATCGACCCAGCCGGGCGCGACCAGATGTGTTTTGAATCCCTGAACCACATCCTCACACGATTTGGCTTCCACACCAAACAGCACCAACAGTGCCCTGGCAGCAGCCAATACAGCGCGGGCAAGACTGTCTGCGGTGTCACCATGGTCAGACGTCAGGGCCTCCTGGGCCTGCTGCAGGTCCGCGTTGACAATATCCATCACACCGGCGCTGCATTCACCGGCCCCAAGTCCTGCCAGAGAAAAGGGCCGACACGCATCATAATCCACATAGTAATCGTCCGGGATCTGCCCCGCTTCAAGCCCGGCATGCCGGGCCGCACAGTCCTTGAACGCGTCAATCGTGGACACACCCTGCTCATAGACCTCCTGCATGAAAGCAGGGACCCGCTTGGCAGGCAAGGCCCCGATTCTATGCCCCAATTCGGTGTGTCCCTGTTCCAGTCTGGCGCCGACAAAAATATTGTAAAACGGCATCAAACGGCCGTTCACGCGTCTGGCATGGCCCTGGAAGCCAATGTCTGCAATCTGATGCTGGGCACAGGCATTGGGACACCCGCTGATTCGAATCACCGGCAAGGCCTGATCACTGCCCCATATTTTCCACTGGAGCGCATCGGCAATGGCCGCGGCCAGACCCCGCGACCGGCACAATCCCAACTTGCAGGTCGATGCCCCTGCACACGCCACCATGGGAGGCATGTCATTCTGGAGGGCCACAGACAATCCCTGTACCATGGCATCAATCTGAGGCAAGTGCGTCTGCGGCACAGACAGCAAAAGCAGATCCTGCGATTGGGTGGCACGCAGAAACCGGAGCCCCAGGGAGGCGGCACACTCAGCGATCCGGCAGGCATCTTCAGCCGAAATGTCACCCAGGGGCAGCGCCAAACGCACGGTATAGTACCCCGCCGTCTTTTCCATACGCACATCCAGCTGGGTGTGCGGGCATGATGCCGACGTGTCCAACGGCTCTGGCACGGCCATGATCTGACGCAGCGAGGGGGTGTCACCCCGCAGTCCCTCCTGCAAAACCCTCTGCTTCTCTTCCAGGTAGGTCTGGACAAACAGGTCGTGCCCCAGACGGGCCAGGACGTAGCGAAGCCGGGCCTTGTGTTTGTTGGATCGGTCGCCATGCGATTCAAACAGACGTTTGGCCGCCTCAGCCACCACAAAGATGTCTGTCTCGGGCACAAACGACTCGATCTTGATCCCGATCCTGGGACTCGAGCCCATCCCGCCCGCAGCATAGACCTCGAAACCCCGTGTGCCATCCTGAATCCGGGCAAAGAAGCCCAGGTCAGTGACCGAGGCAAAGGCGTCATCCTGTGAGGTGCCGGACAGGGCAATCTTGAATTTACGGGGCAGTGAAAACGAACTGCGGTCCTGCAGCAGATACTCGCTCAAGGCAATGGCATGAGGCGTGACATCAAAGACTTCTTCCGGTCCCACACCGGCATAGGGACCGACTGCCACATTGCGCACCGTATTGCCCCCGCCGCCCCGAGTACTCAGGCCAACCTTCAGCAAGGCCTCCAGCACCGCAGGCGTGTCTTCGATGGCCAGATCGTGGAGCTGAATATCCTCACGTGTGGTCAGATGCAGGGTGCCATTGCCATACTGCCGGCTCAATCCAGCCACATGGGCCAGCTGATCCGGCGTGATCAATCCAGCCCCCAAGCGTACTCGTACCATATAGTGCCCACTTTCTCTTTGCTCATAGATGCCCATGGGCACGCGATACGCCTTAAATGCAACAGGCGATACCTGGCCCTTCAAAAATCGGGCTACCTGGTGTCTGTAATCCAGGGTGTCCTGCTGGACAGTTTCATGAATCTGAATAATCGTGTCTGGTATCTGCATGCTGTCCTCTATTGGGCCACGGTTTCCAGTGTTATCAAGGCATTGACCATAAAGCGGCTCACGATTGGGCGCCCTTGAGATCACACACGGTCTGGTCATGATCCACCAGCGATGTGAGAGTCGGCGTATCACCGCACAGTCTGCACCTGAGATTGCGGTTGACGGACACTTTCCTGACCTGCATGGTCAGGGCATTATACGTCAACAAACAGTCCGTTAGCAAGTCACCAATGCCCAGAATGGTCTTGATGGCCTCAGTGGCCTGCAAAGTTCCAATCACGCCGGCCAGCACGCCCAACACACCGGCCTGAGCACAGGACGGCACCGCGTCAGCGGGCGGCGGTGCATCAAAGACACAGCGATAGCAGGCGCTCCGGCCCGGCAGGATGGTCATCAACTGGCCGTCAAATCGCAGGATGCCTCCATGGGACAGAGGCTTGCGTTCAAAGTAGCAGGCATCATTGATCAGAAACTTGGCTGCAAAATTGTCCGTTCCGTCAATGACGAAATCGTACTGGCGGATGACCTGGCGAATCGTGTCCGCCACAGCCCACTGGGTGTAGGTATTCACACTCACATCAGGATTCATGGCATGGATTTTTTCAGCGGCACAGACCACCTTGTCCCGGCCCACATCCGGTGTATGATGCATCACCTGTCGCTGAAGATTGCTGAGATCCACGGAGTCGGCATCCATCAGGCCCAGGGTCCCCACGCCGGCCGCCGCCAGATACAAGGCCGCTGGAGAGCCCAGGCCGCCAATACCAATGATCAGCACCTTGGCACCCAGGAGTCTTTCCTGACCGGTTCCTCCGACCTCTTCCAGGAGTATCTGCCGACTGTAGCGTTCGATCTGTACGTCAGAGAGTGTCACGCATGTACCTCCTTGACTCGCTGCAGGGCCTGACGAAAATCTCCTTCAATGTCCTGATACTCTTCCAGGCCCACGGACACGCGAATCAGGTCTTCGGTCACACCGGCATCCTGTTGTTGCACGCCTGTAAAATCGTGGTAAATGGTAGACGCAGGATGAATGACCAGGGTCTTGGCATCTCCGATGTTGGTCTGATTCAAGGCCAGTGTCACAGCATCAATGAAGGTATAGGCCCGCGCCTTTGACCCCAGGCCGAACGTCAGAAGCGCCCCCCCGTGCCCTCCGAACTGCTGCTGAACACGCTCATGAAACGGACTCTGGGACAGGCCTGGATAATGCACCCACGACACGGTCTCGTGAGCCTCCAGGAATTTCGCCAATCGCAGGGCCTGCTCACAGTGGCGTGCCATGCGCATGCACAGGGTTTCGAGGCCCTGGGACATGAGAAACGAATTGAAGGGGGCTGCTGCACTGCCCAGATCCCGGTAGGTGGCGTTACGCAGATACGCCAGAAAGGCCAGCGGCCCCACCTTCTCGGCCCAGGGTACAATGTGCTCAAATGGCCCCGCGGACCAGTCATAACGCCCTGTGTCCACAATCGCCCCGCCAATGGCGGTACCGTGGCCATTGATGAATTTGGTGGTGGAATACACGAGCAGATCCGCACCCAGATCGATGCCCTTGAACATACAGGGCGGTGTCACGGTACTGTCCACAACCAGAGGGACGCCCGCGTCACGGGCGATCCTGGCCAGGGCCTTGATGTCCGGCACATCCATCTTGGGATTGCCAATGGTCTCCACAAAGATCAGACGCGTGCGGTCCGTGACGGCCTGCGTCACCGCGTCCGTATCGGACGCATCCACAAACCGGGTACAAACGCCAAACCGTGACAGGGTCTTGGTCAACAGGGTCAGGGACCCGCCAAACAGGCCCTGTGACGCCACCACTTCATCGCCGGCCTTGAGCAAACCAAGCATCACCGCCGAGATGGCCGCCATGCCGCTGGCCATGGCAATACTGCCCACGCCCTGCTCCAGTTGCGTGAGTCGTCGCTCCAGCGCACCGGTGGTGGGATTGGACGACCGCGAATACGCATACGCCGACTTGCGTCCAGCAAACACATCCGCCAGTTCCTGAGCCGTGGCCTGTGAAAACGAGGCCGTCTGGTAAATCGGCACCACGCTGGGGCCCCAGTGGCCAGGATCGTTGCTCCCGCCATGGATGGCATCTGTCAGATTCATCGCGTCTCCTAGAGGTAATATTCAATGAGATACTTACGGCTCGCCAAGAGCTGCTGGACCTGTGTCACGGCCTGACCCACATCGTCGATTCGGTCGATCTGAAGGTCCACAGTATTGTCCTTGAAATGGTTGTCTCCCACATTGATCACCAGATCGTCACTGGGATGGTTGAGCGTTCGAATCATGGCCAGCTCATAGTCGTCCAGACCGCTCACCGTGGCAATCAGGATCATGCCTGCATCGGTGAACAGGTGGGAGACCTCGCCCAAACGCCGCAGGTACTGGTCGCGCTGTTCAGACACGTCACTGTCAGCATCCAGACCGGCCAGGGCATTGGACAATCCGAGGTAGTACACAAACCGACCCTGCTGAAAGAGGCTCTCTTCCAGGGCCTTGGCCAGGGTATTCTTGCCGGTGTCTGCCAGGCCGGACAGGATCACCAGGGTGGATCGCTGGCCATATCGAGCGGCCCTCATGTTCCCGGTAATCTGGCTGCGCTGCCAGCTCTTCTCACGCTGCGTCACACCTTCCTGAATCCGGTTGGTCTGACTTTCAACCGGCTCGAGGATCACGCCCCCGCCGGCGATTTCGTAATTGTCAATGATCACGAACCGCCCTGTGGCCGCAATGTCCGCGGTCTGATCAAAGGCCACGGGCTTGAGCGTCTCCAGCACGCATTCGGCCACATCGTGACGTTCAATCTGCTGACGATTCATGGCCGTGGTCAGTTCCGACGCGTCCAGCACGGTATTGACCTGCCTGAGCCACACCGGAACCTTGGCCGTGGCCAGCTTGAGTTTGTATCGTTTGTTTTTGACCAGGGGACGCCGTCCCATCCAGAAGATGTTGACCTTGAGCTGTGTGCCCACCTGCGGCTGGATCTCGTCTTGCCGAACCATGATTTCACCGGGCTTGACATAAACCTGTGCCGTCAAGGTGAAGCCTGTGGACTGACCGGCCACAGCTTCTGCCTGAACAGGCAGATTGAATCCTTCGACCGTGGCAATGGTGGACGTCTTGCCAGAAGGCAGGAACACGACCTCATCCCCCACGTGGGCCACACCGCTTTCCACGCGGCCCGCCACAATACGTCGGTCATCGTCCTCTTCGGTAAACTTGTAGATATCCTGCACAGGGCAACGGAAGGGCTGATCCACAGGGGACGGCTCCTTCACAAAGTTGTCCAGAGACTCGAGCACTGTGGGCCCTGTGAACCATGGGGTTGACGGAGATCGAGTGGCAATGTTGTCCCCTTCGCGTGCACTGACCGGGATGAAATAACGGGCCTGAATCCCGACCTTGCCGAGGAAGGCCGTGTATTCCGTTTCAATGGCATCAAACACAGACTCATCGTACGCCACCAGATCCATCTTGTTGACCACCACCACGACCTGGCGAATGCCCAGCATGCTCAGAAGATAGCCGTGACGTCTGGAGTTCTCCTGCACACCCTCCTTGGCATCGATCACCAGGACGGCCGCTTCAGCGCGTGCTGCCCCGGAGATCATGTTCTTGAGAAATTCAATGTGACCCGGCGCATCAATGATGATGTACTGACGTCTGTCAGATTTAAAAAAGCACCGCGCCGAGTCAATGGTAATGCCCTGATCCTGCTCGTCTTTCAAGGCGTCCAGGAGAAAGGCATATTCAAAGGGCTTTGAGTTGCGTTTGCACTGGGCCTTGACATCCTCGAGCTTGCCCTCAGGCAGGGATTGGGTATCTGCCAGAAGCCGCCCCACCACCGTGCTCTTGCCATGATCCACGTGGCCTATGACCACAATGCTCATCTGCTCGAGTTCCGTATTGGCTGTGGGTTGTAGATTGTTGGTTGTTAGTCCTGCCATTACATGTACCCTCCCTTGCGCAGCGATTCAAGGCCGCCGCCGTCTTCCTTGTCCTGTTCGCGTCCGGATCGTTCTGCAATATTGGAGAACTTGCCGCTCTGCAGTTCTTCGATGATGGCCGTGACTGATGAGGAACTGGAACAGACTGAGGAGGTACAGGTCTGACACCCCAGGGATCGATAGCGTTTGCCCTCGCCCTTGTCAAAGTACAGATCAATGATCGGGATGTTTTCACGTTCAATATACTCCCAGATGTTCAGCTCGGTCCAGTCCAGCAGCGGATGGATGCGCACATGCGTACCCGGGGCAAAATCCGTTTTAAACTGGTTCCACAGCTCTGGCGGCTGATCGCCCACGTCCCATTCGTTGTGCTGGTCACGCGGCGAGAAATAACGTTCCTTGCTGCGGCTGCCCTCCTCGTCGGCCCGTGCCCCCACAATCACACCGGTAAAGGCCTCGCCGCCTTCCACGCGGTCGTAGTTTCCGGTGTCGTGATTCAGTATCCAGCGAGGCCATTCGCCACTGAGCGTATGCTTGAGCGCCTCACTCTTCAGGGCCTGGCAGCACTCGATGCGTGTGGCATTGCCGTCCGGAAAGGTCTGTTTGTTCTTCAGCGCCACTTCATTCTGACCCACAATCATGTTGAGCTTCCACTGCAGGGCAAATCGATCCCTGTACTCGATCATGGCAGGCACTTTAAAGGAGGTATCAATGTGCATCAGGGGGATGGGCACGTGCCCGAAAAATGCCTTGCGTGCCAGCCACAACAACACAGTGCTGTCCTTGCCAATGGACCAGAGCATGACCAGTTGTTTGAAGCTGCGGTACGCTTCGCGCAGGATATAAATGCTCTGAGCCTCTAATTGTTCCAGTTGATCCATGATGCTTAACTCTCCTTATGTCCCAATGTACCATCCGAATCCAGATGCAATCCACATTCCTTGTGCTCAGGTGCTTCCCACCACCAGCGTCCGGACCTGATATCCTGCCCCGGCTGGACCGCCCGTGTACAGGGGGCACAGCCGATACTGGGATAGCCCTGATCATGCAGCGCGTTGTAGGGGATGTCATGCGTCCTGATGTAGTCCCAGACCTGATCCGTGGTCCAGTGGGCCAGGGGCGACACCTTGATCAGGCCAAACGTCTCATCCACAGCCACACGCGCCACTTCAGACCGCGTGGTCGACTGCTCAACACGCAGGCCGCAGATCCAGGCCTCCAGGGAAGCCAATCGTTTTTTGAGCGGCTCGATCTTTCGAACAGAACAACATTGCCTGCGCAAATCCACACCCCTGTAAAAGAGATTCACGCCCTCACGCCGGACCATGTCCTGCACCTGCTGAGCCTCTGGAAACAGCACCTCAATCTCGACGCCATACCGCGCTCTGGTCTGATCCAGCACATCGTAGGTTTCCTGAGGCAGACGCCCTGTATCGAGCGTAAAAATCTTGGCCCTGTCCGTGATCTCACACAGCATATGGGTCAACACCTGATCCTCGGGCCCCAGACTCGAGGACAAGGCCACCTTGTCCCTGAATTCGTTCAGCACGACTCTGAGAAGATCCTGAGGAGAAGAATCCCACGTCTGGTATGTCAACTCCGATACTTTGGTTTCTATATTCGACATACAAATCTCTTTTTCATTTTTGAATAACCGGAACACTGTATGAAAACTCGTTTTTTCTGAACACTGCTCACTGAAAATCCCGCCAGGGATCTCAGGGGGACTGAACACCACAGGGCTTTCTCAAAAGCCCTGTTCTTAAATGTAGTATTCCGGTTTCTTTTCCTTGCCCAGGGCAATCCTGTCCCAGACACGCTCGTGACCGTAATAGGCTCCGAGTTTGACAACCGTATCCAGCAAGCCAATCCCAAGAGCTTTCTCTACGCTCCCTGAAACGGTCCAAGCAACCGCGAAGGTGACTGCCGTGCCCATCGTGCGATACGTCAATGCCTTGACAATACTCCGTACATGTGAGTCCATAGCCATGAAATCCTTCTACTATGATCCTATCGCTTTAGTAGATTAAGGTCCAAAAAAAAGTTTAAATACAATAGTGCTGAATCTGCTCTGCACTGTTGGCCTCTGCCTGTTTCAACTGTGCAAACGTCATGTTTCCACAGACCTCATAAATCGCGCGATTCACATGGGTCCAGAAGGCCGCAAATGCGTGGTCCCCTCGGCAGTACGACTCATGCTGACTGCTCTCAGGCCCGACTGCAATGGATCCTTGAATGGCCTCCATGATCTCAGACACCTTGAGGTCCCCTATCTGTCGCACCAGATAATACCCACCATCATTGCCCCGCTTTGATGCCACAAACCCGGCATGCTTGAGTTCATTGAGTATGGCCTCCAAGAACCTGGTCGGGATGGACTGAGCCTGAGCAATGGCCTGAATCTTGACCGGATGTCCTGAATTTCGAACGCCCAACTCAAAAATCGCTCTCAAAGCGTATTCGCATCTTTTTGATATAACCACAACCATTCTCCTATTATGCCTATTGATTTACTAGGAATAGTATACAACAGCATAAATGGGAGTCAATATATTTTCACCTATTTTCCTATTATTTTAGTATGCTTTGTCAGCCAAGAAACAGTCAAGTATCTCATAAATCATTTTATTTAAAAGCTTTACATCCTAAGCCTATTTCCTTTACTGCAGGGATGGCGGTGCCACAGATTGACCGCTTTTCTGGGCCTGCTGCGCCTCTTGCCCGTACACGCCATAAAATGGCACATTACCATCCAGCCAGATATAGAGCCTGTGGTATTCGTCCTGGCTCAGGTGTACCAGTTTTCCATGCAGCGAATCACAGAGAATATCTGTCAGAGGGCTCATATCAGAACCGATCTTGCCCGGACGCGTGACAATCGGTTCAATGCTGGCGCCGCCCCATTCATACCATTTCACAAAGGGCTTGAGGTTTTCGTAGGATTTCGTGAAGTGTCCGTCCGACTCACCCGTTAAAACCAGTTCGCTTTGGTCTGCCCCGGAACTACCGTTGTGACAGGAAACGCAGTGCCTGTCCAGGAGGGGCTGAATCAGGATGGGAAAGCTGAAGGGTCGAGTCCCCGGAGGACCCGGTTGGATACGGGACGGATCGCGGCGCATGGCCATGGGACGCATGTCCTGGGCAGTCGCGACCTTGTGACGTGGTTCGTGACACCCCACGCATCCCCGGCGCTCCCCGGGCTGCAGATAGGTGACAGACCGCATGGATTGAACCGCCCTGCCCGTGTCATCCACGGCCTGAAAATACAGGGGTTTGCGTGCCGGGGCCCGAAAGTAGGCAGAACCATCTGACTCGACAGGCACAGTCCCCAGGAGCATGCGCGCACTTTCCGCATTGGCATGACCGATGCGCGGCTCATTGGCCACATGCGTCCGACTCTTGGGCAGGACCTGAAACACACGCAGCGACACGATCCGGCGTGCCTCGGGCATGGGAAAATGGCTTTCCCTCACATTGCTGACAAAAAACTCGCCCTCATCACCCAATGCCTCATCCAGCGTATCAGGGACCACGGGCGGTATGTCACGAGGTGCCAGCAGAATGGGATACATGGCAGAGATGCCCTCCTGTCGATAGAGCAATTCCAGGTTGCCGAACCGGTCAAAATAGTACAGACCGGTTTCAGTATCCTGTTTGATCTGCGGCCCCATGCCTGGCAGGGGATCAAAGCTGAATGACACCAGATAGTAATTCTCAGACAGAGGCCAGGGGCTGTGAAAGTAGCTGCCGGGCCAGCCGGGTGCCTCAGGAAAACACACCTCCGGAGTCAGCACTTCTATGGACGCCAGAGAGTCTTGTCCTGTGACGGGGTCCAGTGCAATGCGGTGCGGGTCCAGCAGCACAAGCGAGCCCCCCACATCCGCATGGTGGGCCCCGGCCAGAAAGACGAGCTTGTCTGAATTGGGGATGGCCTTGGGCTGGTAGCAGGCATTGATGCGCATGGTGTAGTTACCAAACAGGGCCATGGATCCTGAGCCATCCGGATTGGCAATCCAGAGACCATGAAAGTTGGCAGCCGAACGATCCACATAATCCCATCGAATGTACACAATGCGTCCATCATGCAGCACTGAGGGATGCCACTCACTGGTCTCGTGGAACGATAGGGCGCGCCGCTTGGTCAACGTGCGATCCAGTCTGTGCAGGGTATGCGCAGGCAATGGCTCCCAGGGATTGTTGCATCGCGTGAAACCGCCCCGCGCAGAGGACATGAAGGCCAGGCCGCCATCCGGCAGAGGGCAGGGATCAAAGTCGTCATCAGGACCGTAGGTAATCTGCCGAAGATTACCTCCATCGGTATCCATGGCAAAGATGTGAAAGCACTTTCTCTGTGCTGAATAATAATCCGGTTTGGAAGTGGAACGTTCAGCAAAGGCAAAATAGAGGGTGCGCGTGTCATAAGACAGGGACAGGGTTGCATAGTTGCCTCGGCCCAGGCGTCCCCGGTTCAGATCCTGCGTGGCAAATGACAGGCCCGGTCGATCCAACTGATAGATCCCGCCGCCGGCAATGTCCTCATAATCATAATAGTAACCCAGGTACTCGTGGAGCATCTGACAGACAAAACGTTTTCGCTGCATGAACAGGACCGGTCTCTTGGCAAGCAGAGGATTCTGCAGAGCCAGGCCCCTGGCGAACCATCGCAGATCCAGGTACAGGCGGGTCCGCTCTGAGGTGTCCAGCGTCTCGACCTCCTTGACCCGAGACTTGAGCGTCATCCATGCCGTGTTGTCTTCGCCCAGATCAGGGCCGTCTTGCATGTCGGACAGGTCCGCGACCAAACGTCTGACCCGGTCCATCACACTGAGAATCGTCTCGGGGGACGACATGGACCGACTGAGCCGTTGCTCCTGACGGGCCCAATCCGCCTCGATTGTGCTTCGGAATGCCGGTGACAGGACATCCTCGGGGGCGGCCCATACCACAGATAACAGCATGAGCATCAAGACGATGCCTTTGACGCGATTGCCGCACAGCATTTGCCTATCTCCTTTGTTGTGTCTTCACGTTACAGGGTGGTCAGGCCTCACGCCAGTTGATCGAGATGCGCGGCCACCTTGCGAAACGCCGCAATCATGTGATCCACGTCCTCACGGGAACCGAGCAGGGCAATCTTGGTATCTGCCTTGATCATCTCCTTGACGCTGGTGACGCGCCGATCCATCACGGGCAGATTGTCCAGAGACGTGCGGTAGTGATCCAGACGGGCCTTGGAAAAGACCGTCTGAAAGCCTCGCGAGTTCAGGTGCTGTTCCAGCATACCCTCTCGGTGGCAGCCTCCGCTGTACACGCGCGGTCCCCCCTGCATAGGGATGCCTTCCGCACGCAGGGCCTCCGCGAACCGTGCAGCAGGCACCCCCTGCATGCGAGTTCTGTCATAGTCCACCTCAAAATTGAAATACGTGATACGGGTATTCTCCGTGTAGCGTTTGCGTCGACTGAGCCCTGGAATACGACAGAGTTCCGATTCCAGATACTGACCGTGCCTCTGCCGGATCTCGTCCTGTTCCAGAAAACGTTTATACTGTTCCGTGAGAATGGCCGCCTGAAACTCGGTCATCCGGTGATTCGATCCGGCAAACGGATATCCCTTGATCTGCCCCTGCGGATCACGCCCATTGTTGACAAAGGCCGCGCACCTGCGCATCAATTCCGGATCACTGCCCAGGATGGCGCCGCCCTCACCGCAGACCAGGGTCTTCCACTCCTGAAAGCTGATACAGCCCGTGGCCCCGAAGGTACCGACTTTTTTCCCGTTGACCTCGGCAAACACGGACTGGCATGCGTCCTCCACCACGGGGATGCCGTGCTTGTCAGCCACCTGCATCACCTTTTCAATATCCACGGGCCAGCCTCCCAGATGCACGGGCACAATGGCCTTGGTGTGTTCTGTGATGGCCGCTTCGATCAGGTCGGCATTGATGGAACCCGTGTCCGGATCGACATCCACATACACAGGCAAAGCGTGTAGATTGCACATCACATTGATCGTGGCAATAAAGGTATGGGGCGTGGTAATCACCTCGTCACCAGCGCCCACACCGAGGCACTGCAGGGAAGCGCCCAGCGCAGTGGTCCCCCCATTGGACAGGGTACAATGGGTCACACCCATACGATCCGAAAAGGTCTTTTCAAAATCGTAGACAGCATTGCCGCGCAGGCAGCACCAGTTACCACTGCGCAGGGCCTTGAGCAGGGCCCGTTCCTCCCGGTCATCAAAGACCGGCCAGATCTGGGAAAACGATTCCTGACGCACTGGCGACCCGCCGAACAGGGCCAGCTTGTTCGCCTTTTTAACCACACTGCCCGCAGCCGTACGAGGACTCAGACCGGCCAGGGCAACACCTGCAAGACCGGCCGTGGTTTCCTGCATAAATGATCTGCGTGTCAATTGGTTCTTCATGATGGAATCCCTTTCAAACTAACGTTCGAATGTCAGACCTTCAAGGGGTGATTCATCGAGCCGGCGTATGTCACATCGGAAGTTCCGACCGCCGCCAGGATCACCAACCTTCACGATAAATGCAGCGATGATTGCATCGCTTTTATGTCACATCCATTTTTCCATCGGCATGTACAACCACCGTCTTTTTCAGCGTCTTTTTGGTGGGAAAACAAAATACCTCACCGGCCGTGACCAGGGCCCGCTGCGTGGAAATGACGAGTTCAATGGGTTGATCCAGTATGCCTCTGTGGTGCGCAATATTGGCCAGCACAAAGGCCTTTTCAATGCCGTCGCCTGTTTTGAAGTTCACCACCTCATCCGGCTGGGCCAGACGATTGCCGTCATAGATGGACTTGTTGTGCATGCCCAGAAGCCAGGCATAGACCTGTTCGATAGACATGTCCCGGGCCCTGTCCACACTCACGGGATTCCGGACAAAAGCGGCCTTCACAAACGGCTCCCAGTCACACTGATCCATATCGCGATACGCGTACACGGCCAGATCTGCCACGGGATTGCTGGTGCGCTTGGACGTGATGGCCTCAATTATGGCTTGTCGATCCATGCCGGGTGTGAGGAGGATGGGCGCCACACGGGAAAACTGTTTTTCAGAGTCCGGCAACTTGGCTTGGGTGTGCACAAATCGCACGAGTTCGTCCACCAGTGTCTCAGCATCCGGGATGACCGGAGAAAGAAACGCCACAAGCCGGTTTCGGTCTGCCAGTTTTTGCAGATCAATGTGTTTGGACAGAAACGTATGGAGCCGATCACAGCGAACGCGATCGGGCAGCTCATAGTGGATATAATCTTCATCGGACACCTCTTCCAGAAGCTTGTCAAAGGTCTCATCTGCCACACGAAAATGACTGCCATGTTCATAATGAAACAGCACTTCGGCCTTGAGAAACTGGGCCTGGCCATGACAGTTTCGGCACACCTGAAAATGCTTCTGGTACTGAGAAAAGGTCCTCAAAAAATTGGCAAACAACTGGAGATTGAGTTCCGTGGCCAAATACGCGTTGAGCTGTGTGGAGAATCGCGTATAGGCCGCCTGATCGATGGTGGCATGATCATACAGGCAGTGGATGTGACCTGAGATGTGCGACACCATGGTCACGCGTTCGTTCTTGAGGGCCCGCTGGGCTTTGTTGGAGATTTCGGTACCATTGAACCACATGGTCTTGGTCACCAGTCTGCGGTTATTGGTAAGTACGCCATCCTGCATGTCCAGGAAGTTCTGCGAATGCAGAGGCGTGAGAATCATAAAGATGTCTTCCAGAGGAATGTCACAGACAATAAAGGCCGCCGCTGCATATAGAGCAGCAAGCGACACACACTCCCCGGCAGCCTTGCCATAGTCCTCTTTGAGCTCAAAGGCCTTCATGGCCTCGATCGTTTCGGTCTTCCAGTAGGGAATGATGTCACTGTCGTACTTATCCAGGCCAAAGTGCCGGCGAATATCCACGTCAAAGTAGTACTGGTCACCGTGATACCCGAACAGGGCATTGCTTTGCGAGATCTGCTCCGGTGTGATGAAGGGTGAAAACCGGTCCACTTCCTTGTGACGATCGGTCAGCCCCCAGGTCTCCAGGTCGAGATTAAAGTCAAACTCATCCATGATGAACTGCTTCAGGCGCATCAGTTTTCTGTACTGACTCTTGCCCTGAAGCTTCTTGAAGCAGGAGGCCTCTCGCCACTGCCAGATAATCGGACTCATGATATTGGCCAGCACCAGACTGTACATGAGTTCAGGAAACACAAAGATTTCCATATCGGACAGCGTAATGGCTGATGAGTATTTTTCCAGAGCCTTGGCATCCATGGCAGGGTATTCCTCTAAATGCGATCACAGTTCACAGATCGCAGATCACAGTATATCGCGACTGGGTCTTCCTGTGATCCGTGAACTGCGATCTGTGAACTAAATAGCTTACTTATCCAATGCCTCAGGCAAGGTCATCACAAAGTCCTTGATCATGTCCCTGGCACGTCTAAATGCATTCATGGTCATCTGATCATTGCCCATAATGGCCATGGGGTCTGGGAAATCCTTGTGCATCATTTTGGTGGGCGATGGAAAGACCGGGCAAAACTCTCTGGCATGGTCACACAGGGTGACCACATAATCAAATTCAATGTCTTGCCACTCATCGATCGGCTTGGACCAGGCCCTTGACATGTCAATGCCCGCTTCCTGCATGGCAATCACCACACGATTACTGACAAAACCCGCAGGATGAGACCCCGCAGAATAGGCATCAATCTGATTGGGCTTTAAACGTTGCGCCCAGGCTTCCGCCATTTGACTGCGACAGGCATTGCCCGTGCACACGAAAAGGATTTTCTTTTTTTGATGTTGGCTCATGGGATTCCAGCTATTAGTTATTGATTGTTTGGATTGAAAACTGAAGAGGCATGTTCACCAATCCCTTCGGTTATCAGTCCCGGGCTTCGGCCTTATTAAGCCATGGGTCCGGCTCACTGTCAACCCATTGGCAGGATTGGCGTTAGAATTTATTCTGAATGACCACCTCGTCCAGGCACAACTGACCGCCCCTGGGCCAGGCAGGCTTGACGCCCTTGCCAATCACCACAAACATGGCCACGGCATGGTCTTGCGGCAGATTGATGAGCTTGCCCACGGCGTCGTAATCAAACCCGTCCATGGGACAGGAATCGTACCCCAGGGCCCTGGCCGCGAGCATCAGGGTCTGTGCGGCAATGCCGCAGGACCGCATGGCTTCATCCCTCTGCACGGAGTCACGGCCGCGGTAGTACTGGTCAATCGCAGGGACAATAAAATCCTGGACCTCCGTGGGCGCTTCACGCCAATAACGTGCGGCATCCTTGTCCCAGGCCTTGAGATCTGCACACAGAACCAGCAGCAACGAGGCATCCGTGACCTGTGCCTGGTCCCACGCAACGGCACGAATCTGTTTGCGCAATGCCGGGTCCTTCACCTGCACAAACCGCCAGTTCTGAATATTAAAGGCGGTCGGAGACAACAGGGCCATGGACAGGATCTGCTGAACCTCCTCCTCGGACATCTGATGATTGGCATCATAGTGTTTGACTGCACGACGCGTTTCAATGGCTTCAATGACATTCATAGACCAGTTCCTTAAAGAAAGTTACTTGATTAAATCGGTGTTCAGACTAAGACCTACGCTGCAGAGGGTCTGAAGTTCACACCCCGGACAATGGGCACAGGCCTCACCTTTACATTGCTCCACAATACCCAGGCGAGACATGGCAAAATCATATTTCACCGGGTCTTCCGGACACATCTCTGCAAAACGCCGGGTCACCTGTCTCGCCGTATCCAGGGATACCTGATTTTGGGTGTGAAAGCCAATCATCCGGCACAGGCGACTCATGTGCACATCCATGGGCACCACCAGCTTGGCAGGATTGACCTGTTTCCACAGTCCAGCATCCACGTCATCGTCACGGACCATCCAGCGTAAAAACAGATTGAGACGCTTGACAGGGCTGCCCTTTTGCGGGTCAGCCAGCAGGTACAGCACACCGGACTGCCTGTGTCGTGACTCCACGCCGGACAGAAGCCTTTGCCGAAAGTTTACCAGCGCAGGCACGATGTCAGGCTGGTGATCGTCATAGCCTGCCAGAAACACCTGCTCAAGACTGCCATACTCCCGGAGAAGTGGTCTGAGAGACTTGAACAGATGAAACAGATCGTGACCGGTGTTAAAGCGATGCTTAAAAGATCGCAATCGCGTCAGGTCAGTATCCCTGAGTTCCCGGACAAAGGCATGGGGACTGGGTCCCATACGTGCCAACAGATCGGTCAGGCTCTTTTGAATCTGCGCCACGCGACCATAGGCGAGTGCGGCAGATAAAAAACCGACGATCTCCTGGTCTTCAAACGCGGAATACCGGTACACAAACTGAAGCGGGTCCGGCGCGATTCTGTCAAATCGGTTGTATGTGCTGTACAGCCCGTCCAGCAGGCCCTTTGTCCGTTTCAATTCAGCCTTCATGACGCCAGCTCTAACATCACATCACGCTCGCCACAAAGCGACCGTGATCACGCATCACATGAATCCTGCAGGCAAACAGATCACTCATGCGTTCACTGGTCAGCACGTGCTCTGGCCGCCCCTGCGCAAAGATGCGTCCCTCTTTGAGCAGCACCACCTGATCCACACCCACAGGCAGTTCATCCAGATGATGCGTCACAATCAGTATCGTAGGCGGCTGAGCGCGATGAAGCAATGCATCAATATGTTGAATGAGTTTGGCGCGTGCGCCTATGTCCAGGCCCACACTCGGTTCATCCAGAAGCAGCAGTTCCGGGTCAGACAGCATGGCCCTGGCAATCAGGGCCTTCATCTTCTCACCTGTGGACAGGCGTCCAAAGGGGTGGTCTTTGAATCCATCGAGGCCCAGGCGTTTTATCTCCCTATCGACTCTGGCCCATTGGGTCTCTGCGATGTCACGGCCCAGGGGCAGACAAATCGTTCCAAACAGGCCCGTGGCCACCAGATCCCGCACAGCCATCAGGGGTGGAAACTCAGGACTGCGAGACTGTTCAATCAACCCAATACCGCGTCTGACCTCTTCCAGGGGGACTCTCCCAAACACAGAACCATTGACCCGGACCTGCCCTGTACTGGTCCAGGCATAGCCGCTCAAGATTGAAATCAGCGCAGACTTTCCTGCGCCGTTCGGGCCGATCACAGCACAACAGGCATGCTTTCGAACACACAAGTCCAGATCTTCCAGGATGGGCCGACCCAATCGGAAGACGCTCACCCCATGCAACTCAATCGCATGTTGCATATTGTTTGGCCCCCAGTCTCAATGTCCTGCTCCATAGTGCCTAGTACTCGTCCAGATGCACGAATTCCGCATCCTCAAGCCACGTCTGGGGCTTGGACAGGAAATTGATGATGTTTTCCAGGATAAAGTAATGCACCTGTTCTTCCTTGGCCAGCATGACCAACAGGTCTCGATTTTCAGCATTGTCCGCTTCGTTGGATTTTTCCAGATAGAAATCCTGACTCTTCTTTTCCAGGGCCTGGGCCTTCTGGTACAGGTCAATATGCCCTGTCTCATCAGGAATGAGATCCCCAGACTCCTTCATCTGAGCAAAGATGTTTTTGGTCCTGGTCAGGACCTGACTGGCCTGCAGAGACCCCTTGGAGACCTTGAGTTGCTCAAACAACTGCTGATGCTTCACCTCTTCATCTGCCAGCATGGTCAAAACAGTCCGTAAACCTGTGTTGGCAGTACGGTGCGATAATTGGCGATAGTAGGCTTCCCCATCCTTCTCCATTTGAATGGCATAATCAAAAAGCTCCATGAACACACTCCTTTTTTTCTCTGACTCAATTAAAAAACCGGAAAAACAGAACTATCCCGAAACGCTCTTTAAGGTCGGTATTTTAGCATGAACCCAGGCCCAGGCCAAACACAAAGGGCATCTTTCCAAAAGTTTTTGAAAAGATCCCCTTTGCAGCAAAGAAGTGAAAACAACTGTTAAAGGAGACAAATTGATAATGCTCTAATTATAAAAATGAGGTAATTTGCACAGAGAGTTCCTCATTCGTCCATTCTTTTTCAACCTATCTTTCAAGAACCAATCAGCCATACTGCCTCTGATTACACAAACTACTCGGCCATAGACTGTAAGGTTCATTGACACACCTTTAAAATGATTATAATGGCCCTTTTTTTCCAGGCCGCGAAATCCCCTGAATGATTGAGGTGAATTCCTTGACTGAATTCACAGGTTTTTTGCACACAAAATCCTCGCACACATAGGCCGTGGCTGCCCCATTGATCTCAACCATGGCCTTGGCCATGGGTATCAGGGCCTCAATGGTCTGGCCCTGACCGGCCAAGGTACGACACAGTGTGACCGTATTCGGGAGATAGGCCTGGTGAAGCCTCTGTTGCATGGCCAGTAGATCGGGATCGTCAGAATCACCAACCAGCACGATCTCGGTACTCGGCCACAGCCAGAACGCCACAGCACAGGCCCCAGTGGTTAATCCCACAAGCGATTCCTTCATATGCCCACCCAGGTACTTGATGAGCGAATCGGCCTTTTCAGTCAACCGGGTATTGCCCGTCATATGCCCGAGTCTTACCAGACTCATCGCAGCCACAGAATTCCCGCTGGGTACAGCACCATCATAGTCAGGTTTATGACGGCGTGTCAGCAGGGTCTCTCCATCCTCGGCTGCCAGATAAAACCCTGTTTGCCCGGGATCGTCAAACAACTCGACCATACGCCCGGCCAGACGATGGGCCTGTTGGAGCCATATCGTTTCAAACGTGCTCTCATACAGGTCCAACAGGCCTGCAACAAAAAATGCGTAGTCATCCAGAAATCCGGGACCACTGGTCTTGCCCAGGGCCAGGCTCCGCATCAAACGCCCGTCCTTCTCAAGCTTGTCCAGCACCTGCCTGGCCGCAGTGCCGGCTGCCAGCACATAGTCAGGTCGATCCAGAGCCGCACCGGCCCTGGCCAGGGATGAAATAAACAGGCCATTCCACGCGGTGATGATTTTGTCATCACGATGAGGTCGCACGCGCTTGGCACGCACGTCAAACAGCCTGGCCTGGGCCTGCTTCAGCCCTGTCTTTGCGTCATCCAAAGACACGCCCAGGTCTGCAGCCACAGCCTCCAGAGGCCGAGTCACATTCAGGATGCTCTGGCCCTGCTCATAATTGCCGGACTCTGTCACGCCATAATACGCCAGAAACACCCGAGCCTGAACGTCAGTGAGGTTCTCCCGAATCTGCTCAGGCGTCCACACATAGAATTTGCCTTCATGCCCCTCGCTGTCCGCGTCTTCCGCAGCATAAAATGCCCCGTCAGGATCACGCAAATCCCGGAGCACATAATCCAGAGTCTCACACACAATGCGCCTGTATTCAGGATTCTCTGTGATCTTAAAGGCATCCAGATAAACACGGCTGATCAAGGCCTGGTCATAGAGCATCTTCTCAAAATGGGGCACGAGCCACTGATCATCCGTGGCATATCTGTGGAATCCCCCACCCAGATGATCGTACATACCGGCTTTGGCCATCACATCCAAAGTGTGGGTCACCATCTCCAGGGCAGGCGTCAGACCCGTGCGGAAATAATAGTCCAACAGGAAATCCAACTGACTGGGCTGTGGAAATTTCGGCGCACCGCCAAAACCGCCATGATCCGCATCGTAGATTCGACACAGGGTACTATAGGGTAAATCCAATATCCCTCGATCCATGGTCCCGTCTTTGGGGCCAGAAGTCTGGTCCAAATGGGCCCCTATTTTTTCTGCAGATTCAAGCAGGGCGCTGCGCTGACCCTGCCATGCCTCGGCAACAGCCAACAAGACCTGTTTGAAACCAGGACGACCATACCGGGGTTCGGGCGGGAAATAGGTGCCCCCATAAAAAGTCTGCCCGTCAGGCGTGATAAAGGCAGACAAGGGCCAGCCTCCGGATCCGGACAGCAAGGTCACAGCCTCCATATACACGGCATCCACATCGGGCCTCTGTTCCCGGTCCACCTTGATACACACAAAATGCTCATTTAATACAGCGGCAATCTCTGTATTCTCAAAACTCTCGTGCTCCATCACATGGCACCAATGGCATGTGGAATACCCAATAGACAGGAAAATCGGCTTATCCTCAGCCCTTGCCTTGCCAAAGGCCTCCTCTGACCAGGCATGCCAATCCACAGGATTGTGCGCATGCTGCAGCAGGTAAGGACTGGTTTCATGGATCAAACGGTTGGTAAAGGCATGGGTTTTTGACATGGTTGACATGTTTGAGACATCTCCTGCTGAGACCTCTGGAACACCTTGTACCTGCCAATGCCGCCAAAACACAGGTCCGTAAAGCATAAGCATGACAAAGACACAGAAAACAAGGGTTTTAGAGGCATTCAAATTCATTAAAGACCTGTCATTGTTGGGTATAGGATCGTATACCATCACGACCAGTTCTTATATGAGATACGGCAGGGGAATGTTCAAACAGGATCACAGCGGCAAAAAGGCCGCAGGCCTTGGCCTGCGGCCCGATTTACGTGTGGCTTGGGAGGGCATCCCAAGCCACACGCAAAATAGAGACGTGATACTAAATCGTTGGTTTTGTCAGGTTAACACTTAAACCCACAGACTTCTACTACGGTAACTACCTGTTTTTTCAAAATTACCTATTTTTTATCTGAGAAGGGAACAG
>JAIPFM010000062.1 GCA_021736645.1 Phycisphaerae bacterium
CAGGTCAATGTGGTTGCTGTGGATTGCCGCCAATTTGAGCATCTCGATACCGTGGAGACACCGGGTGTGACGCTGTTCCTTCTGAATGACGCGAATCAGGTTCTGCTGGACCAGGTCATTGGCCAGGCCGACAGTCAGGACTGTGTGGTGTATCCCGGAGGTTTGGGCGAGCCGAAGCTGCTCAAAGAGGCCAAGCAGGGCCCCATGGTGGTGTCCGTGGGGCTGCGGGGTCGATATGTGTGTCAGTTGAAGATCACGCTGAACCCGGAAACGAAGGCCCCTGAGCCGGTGTTTTCATGGGTGCCTGTGTCCGAAGACCTTGCCAAGGACCAGGAACTCAAGTCCCTTTATCAAAATTATCAGCAGATTGTGGCCACAAGTCAATTGCAGGAATCCTATTCACGTGTGCCATTATCGCACCCGGACTTGACCTACCAAGGCTCCAAGTCCTGTGAGACCTGTCATGCCGAAGAATACAGGCTCTGGACTGAGAGCAAACATGCCCATGCCTTTGCCACTCTGATCGATGCGGGGTCGCAGCGCGATCCTGAATGCACGGTATGTCATGTCATAGGCATGGATTACGCAGAAGGATACCTGACTCAGGCCGACACGCCGGAGCTTCAGGACGTGGGGTGTGAAGTGTGCCATGGACCGGGCTCTGAGCACAGTCGGTCCTTGGGCAAGATTCCGACTCAGAATCCCAAAATGACCTGCCTTGACTGTCATACCCCGGAACACAGCGGGGGATATGCAGGGCACGAGAACGAATATTTGGAGAAAATTAAGCACTGGAGGGAACCAAAACCCGTTCGCAATGTCAAATAGTCAGGAGCTTAGGTGACTTATGATAAAAACATTGCGAATTACCAGCGTTTTGGTGGCCTTGGGTGCAATAGCACTCCTGGGCTTTTCAGCGGTTTACGGTATTGACAAAGATCCAGAGGTTCAGGCCCTGCTTAATTCAGACGGGCCAGTGGACCGGTTTGAGCAGAATCAGGGCAGGGCCGAGGCTCAAAAAAATGTCAATACCAAACATCCGCTGGTGGCGGCAGCAGAACGGTTTGCCCTGTTGCTGAATCCTCCGAAACCCCCTCAGCCGGTGGTGCCCAAGCGCAATCCCGTGACGAACCGAATTCCCGCTGTGGCCAAGAATATCGCCAGCAGCACCCAACTCATGGGCATCTGCTACAACGCCCAGGATCCGAATTTGTCGTTTGCGCTGATGGATATGCCGGGCAAGGGACAACGCTGGGTGGGGTTGAATGACACCATTGATCATCATGTGGTTCACCAGATTTTAAGCGGCGAAGTCGTACTGCTCAATGGCGATCAGCGTCAGGTGTTGGCTGTTCAGAAAAAGCCCTCAGTGAGCTTGATTCGA
This sequence comes from Phycisphaerae bacterium, assembly GCA_021736645.1. Lineage (GTDB taxonomy): Bacteria > Planctomycetota > Phycisphaerae > Sedimentisphaerales > Anaerobacaceae > JAIPFM01. The sequence continues at coordinate 1,385 of JAIPFM010000062.1, forward strand.
GGTGAAAACCACGTGGGGCCCGGTGCTGCATCCGATGCGACAGAAGATGCCAGGTTCAAATCAGGATTACGTCCCTCTTTGACAAAACGTCCGATAGGCAGACCGCCTGTACGAACGCTTCCCCTGCGATCCACGACCGGTACGTTGACGCCGGAAGAGCGGGCACAGATATTTGATCATGCCCTGGCTGAGGTCGAGGACATGAACCAAGAGGTGCCGGGTATGTCCGAGGAGGAACTGGCGCTTGAAAAGATTCGTCGTGACAAGGTGAGAGCTGCGCTGATCGGCGCAAGAGATCGAGGGCGGCTGGACCCCAGCGATGCCAATCAGCTGCATGAGTTGGGCAAACAGTTTCTTGAGGGACAAGCCAATTCGGACATGAACGATATATAGACAGGTTGTCATAGCGGTTTCGGGCACTCATACGCAGATCTTTATTTTTAGAGATCTGCGTTTTTTTATGCAATTTATGTGGGGCCAATAACCTTCGGCATGGCCGGAATGTCCCAAAATTCAGGATGTGACAGGGTGCCGATCCGGGCAATATAGGTCGTGACAAAATGGAGATAACTTGTCCGGCAATAATAGTCGTTTTCTCAGTGTTAATATGCCCGTTATTTTTGGAAACAGCCGGAACTTTTGTTATGCTGGGCTGTCTGAAGTAGTATGACATGTTTGTGCCAGACTTGCCACGGGAACACGGACAGTGTACAGGATTGACACAAACGGCATCGCAGCTCTGCGTTAGAGTTGCCAGGAATATCGGAGAGGGTGCCCGGTCACGGGCAGGCCATGCCGTGAGCGGCATCACGGGGTTGGTCTGAATACCCAAAAGGTTCTGAGAAACACGGGGTGTACATTATGATGGAACGGACTTTCTCAACTGGGAGTCATAAGAGGGTCGTGAGATTGGTGCTGGCATGCAGCGTAATGTGGATCATGACAGCCACCTGCGTCAATGCCAATCCAAGCCTGTCTTCTTATAATCCGAAACACATCACAGCCAACAAGGCCTGGCGCATGATCAAGCACTCCGGTTTGGGCACCGCCTCTGAACTGCCTGGCGCCAATACACTGCTCATTACAGGGACGAACACACAGAGAAAGAATGTGCTGACCCTGCTGGATCTGATTGACACCACAGGCGACTACTCGGTCCTGTTCGTGGAACCCAAAGTCAACAGTGACGAATCCGTGAACAATCTCAAAGAGGCGTATACACAACTGTCGATTGGGTCCCTGGCTGAACCGCCTGCCAAGGCCTCTGGGATTCGTGTGATTCTCGAACCGACGGACGCCAAAATTCTGGTGGTGGCACCGACCTCTTGGACGGACCGCATTAATACCGTGCTGGTGAATGGCCCTGCCCAGGGCAAGCCTGCCACAGCCTCCGTGTTTACACCCAGGGTGAATCAGACCTTTGCAGCCGCTGAGGTGATTGAACCTGATCCGGCTGCCAAGACCATCCTGCGCGACACGCCGGGACGTATTTCTGATGCCACGCGTCTGGCCAGTATTGACCCGATCCCGCTGACGCCGGGGGCTCAGCCTGCGGTTCAAAAGCCGCAAGACACGACCATTGTGCCGGTCCGTGCGGTGGCGTCTCATGTCAAACAGTATCAGACACCTGCACTCGCCAATGGCGAGATGACGTTGGATATGGAACTGCCTGAGACCATGCCCATTGTGGCGCTCATCGACCTGGTGGGCAAGCATCTGCAATTGGATTTCATGTATGATGAAAAAGAGGTGGAAGGCGATGTCACCTTGAAGCTTGAAGGGGCTTTGAGCGGCCCGGTCAAGGTCAAGAACCTGTATCCTCTGCTGGAATCTGTGATGAAATTCAGGGGCTATGTGATGACGCGCCGCGGCGACGTGGTCACGGTGGTCAAGTCTGACAACTGGGCCGAAGTGGATCCGGATCTGAGAGACAACGGGGGATTGATCGAATTTGGCGAGGCCGTCATGACATGTCCATTCAAGCTCAAACACATCAGCACGTCTGATGCTGAGAGCCTGCTGGACAGCATGAAACTCGGTTTGGCCAAGTCGTCGATTGCCGAGAACAAGACGCTCATTATCACGGCTTATTCCTACCGTATGCCGCGCATTGAGGCGCTGTTGGACATGGTGGATCAACCCGGCGAGCCCAAGGTGTTCAGATCTCGAAGCCTGAATTATACCATGGCTCAGAATCTGACGGACAAGGTCCGCGGTCTGGCTGAGCAACTCAGCAACATTGAGATCTCTGTGTCGTCCTCTGTGATATCAGAAGACGGGGAACAGGCTATTCCTCCGAAGCGTCCCACAGAGACCACGGCTGCGTATAACCGCCGCGTGCAATTGGCACGGAATGCCCAGGCTGCCAGGCGTGCGGCTGCCCTTCGCTCCGGCACCAGCACACAGCAGGATGCAGGCCCGGAAGAGGTGTACCTGGATGCGGATAAACGCACCAACAGTATTCTGATGATCGGCCGCGAAGAGCAACTGGCCATTGTGCAGGATCTGATTGACACCCTGGACGTGGAGCAGCAGGACCCGCGCACCCCCATGGTCTACGAATTGAAGAACGTGGACGCCCAGGAAATGCGCAATAAGTTTCAGGAACTGGGGATCATTGGCGGGTATTCGAGCATGAACAATGAGATGAGTGGTCGGATCACAGCGGGGGCTGGCAGTCGAACGGCACAAGGTGCGACCAGTGCTGCCACGCGTACCACGCCAACCACGGGCCTGACAGACAACATGGGCATGGGCATGGGGATGGGCATGGAGTCGACGGATGCAGCCCTGCTGGAAGAACCGCAGGTGGTGGTGATCGAGCAGACCAATTCATTGCTGGTCAGGGCCACACCCGAGCAACACACACAGATCGCACAATTGCTCAAGTTTCTGGATTCTACGGCCACAGATTCTGCGGTGCCCTACGCGATCTACAGCCTGAAGAATACGGATCCAGAGGAATTGGCTGCGATCCTTCAGAAACTGATCGAAGAGACCATTATGGACAAGGAAGGCAAGATCGAAAAGGTCGTGCGCAAGATTGATGACCAGATCGTGATTGTCCCGGACCAGAACACGTTCTCTCTGATCGTGTACGCCAGCAACCGCAACCAGACGTGGATCAAGTCTTTGATTGATACGCTGGACAAACGCAGACCGCAGGTGTTGATCGATGTCACCCTGGTGGAGGTGAGCAAGACCGATGAGTTCAATTACGATATCAACCTGCTGGAGAGTTTTCCCGATCTGACCAGTACCTCCGGTGTGACCAGTGCCCTGATGCCCGGGGCTGTGGGCACCAACCTGGTGGACGCCCTGATGAACAGCGGCAGGGATCACTTTGTGGACATGCAGTCAGGCGGTGGGTCTGGTACGGCCTTCTATGCGGACAAGCACATCAATGCCCTGTTGACCGCCATGGAGAGCAAGAACTACGGCCGTATCCTGGCCAAGCCCAAGATCCTGGTCAATGACAATGCTACAGGGACGATCAAGACGGAAGACAAAACCTATGTCAAGACCACGGGTTCGACCTTGACGGATACCACGGGAACGACCTCCGGGGCGCTCACCACCAGTGAGCAGTACAATGAGTACTCCGCAGGGATTACCCTGGACATTACGCCTCACATCAGCGACGGTGACCTGCTCAGGCTGGAGATTGCCTTGACCCGATCTGACTTCGGTGCCAAGTCGTCTGAGAATGGTCCTCCCAATCTGATCCAGAGCGACTTGAACACCATCGTGACTGTGCCCGATCAAAGCACCATCATCCTGGGTGGTATGGTCAAGCTGAACCAGAGCAAGAGCGTATCCAAGGTCCCGCTGCTCGGTGATCTGCCCCTGATTGGCGGCCTTTTCAGGGGGTCCGGCAAGAGTGACATCCAGAAGAAACTGTATGTGTTCGTCAAGGCGGAAGTGATTCGCCCTGATGAGTCTCTCACAGGCAAGAGTGCCATGGTGGAGATTTCCGATCGCAATAGAAAGGCCTTTGAAGAACATGAAGCCGAGTTTCAGGGATTTGAAGGGTGGCCTGGCCTCAAGGGCAAACCCATGGGCCCTGACAAGGTTCTGGATATGGAATGACCTGAGTAAAGTTTCCAGATGGTATTTTTGTGTAAAACTCAGTATAGTAATGAGCTACTTACAGGTAGCCAGGACAGAATAACACTTAATGGAATTGGGTGGGGCCCATAGACCTATGAAGGAACTACTACTAGACACAGCAAGGAAGACCGGCTTGGTCGACGACGCGCAATTGTCGCAGTATTTTGAAGACGTCAATGGCAGTGAACGTATTGACGAAGCCTTGCTGAGGTGCCCCTTTCTCACGGAAGATGTTGTATTACGCCTCTTTGCTGCGGCCATGGGTTGGCAATACCTCGCAGAGGTACCGGTACAGGCAGTCCCCCCCGAATTTATAGAGTCTGTACCGCCGACGTATGCCCAGCATCATTTCTTAATCGGTGTCAAGACTGAAGCTCTGTCATCTCATTCAGCGTCCGGGGACTCCCCCCCCCCCCAGGACGACGGTGAACTCACTGTCGTTTTATCTAAACCCCTGGACGTGACCGCATTGGATAATGTATCCAAGATGACAGGGCTTTCAGTCCGACCCGCGCTGGCCACGCGTGCCGTGATCACCTCGGTGATTGATGTGGCCTATGAGCAGCGGTCCAGTGTGATTGAAGAGGTGGCTGAGGAGCTGGATGCCCAGAATCTGGATCGCCTTGCCGACGAAGTATCCGCGTCCGACGACCTGTTGGACGTGGTGAATCGTCCGCCTGTGATTCGTCTGGTGAATGATATTCTGTTTCGTGCGTTGCAGTTGCGTGCCAGCGATATTCACGTGCATCCTTTTGAAACCCGGATCCAGATCCGGTATCGTGTAGACGGCATCATGTATGATGTCCTGAGTTTGAATCGTAATGTTCTCCCCTTGATTATCTCCCGTATTAAAGTGATGGCTGGTATGGATATCGCCGAACGAAGAATGCCGCAAGACGGTCGGTGCAGTGTGAGACTCGGTCAACGTGAAGTGGATTTGAGAATCAGCACTGTACCGACCAGCTACGGAGAGCGAGCCGTGCTGCGTGTGCTCGATAAGAGCTCGGGTGTGTTTATCCTGGAGGAGTTGGGCCTGTGGAAAGAAGATCTGAAGGTGGTGGATTCCCTGCTGGATCGTTCCCACGGCGTGATATTTGTGACGGGTCCCACGGGCAGCGGCAAGAGTACGTCTCTGTACGCCTGCCTGAACCGGTTGGATTCGTCTGAAAAGAATGTGATTACCATTGAAGACCCCATTGAATATCAGTTGGGCGGCATCAGTCAGATCCAGGTGGCCAACAAGAAGGGCATGACCTTTGCCACGGCATTGCGTCACGTGCTGCGTCAGGACCCCGATGTCATCATGGTGGGTGAAGTGCGTGATGTGGAGACTGCACGCATGGCCATCCAGTCGTCTCTCACGGGTCACCTCGTGTTCAGTACGCTCCACACCAATGACTCGGCCGGGGCCATCAGCCGTCTGCTGGACCTGGGTGTGGAACCGTATCTGGTGAGTTCGTCTCTGATTGCCGTGATCGCGCAGCGTCTGGTCAGGCGAATCTGTGAGGACTGCAGGGTGGAGAACCATGCGTCCCCCAATGACCTGCGTGCCCTGGGTATTGATGAGGCCGATATCAAGGATGCGGTGTTTTATGAAGGCAAGGGCTGTGAGAAATGTTTCCACACGGGCTACCGAGGCAGAACCGGGATCTATGAGTTGATGCAGATCACAGACGAGATTCAGGAATTGATCTATACACGTGAAAGTGCCGGTAAAATCAAGCGTCTGGCCCTGGATAGGGGCATGCAGACCCTTCGAATGGATGGGGCCAGGAAGGTCCTCAAGGGCGTGACCACTGTGGCCGAGGTGCTGCGTGTGACCCAGGCGGACCTGGCGTAACAGGGCAGGATAAAAACAGGATCAAGGAATGATGGACAAGGACCGACACAATCAAGACGGTGGAACCCTGGGTGGGTTTCGGAGCGTTTTTTCGGTCCTTTGAGAATAACTATGCCTACGTATCATTACACGGCCATTGCAGCCAACGGAAAGAAAGTGAAGGGCAATATTGCCGCAGAGAGCCCGTTTGCGGCCAGGCGGCAGTTGCGGCTGCGCAATATCCATCCTTCTTCGGTGGACGAGGTGGCCAGCGTCAAAAAGACGGAGACCTGGTCTCTCAGTTCTTTGCAGGGCGTGAACAAGGCCCAGATCGTGGACTTTACCAAGCAGATGGCCACACTGCTGAATTCCGGGATCAAGCTCACGGAGGCCTTATCCGTGTTGACCATGCAGGTCTCGGACGTGAAATTCCGTCACGCCATCAATGACATCCGGGACCGCGTGATGACCGGTGAATCCCTGGCGGATGCCATGAAGGACTATGACCGGTATTTCGACGTGATCTTTGTGAGCATGATTCGCGTGGGCGAGGTCACCGGCAATTTGGGCGGCAGCCTCAAGACCATGGCCACGTTTATGGAAAAACGCCATCGCGTGGAATCCAAGATTGTCACCGCCATGGTGTATCCCATGGTGCTTATCTTTTTCTGTTTGGCGGCCATCATGATCCTGACCACCAAGGTGATTCCCACGATTGGCGAGCAGATCATCAATGCAGGCCAGGAACTGCCGTGGATCACGCAGCAGCTCATGAATTTCAGTGCCGTACTCACGAGCTGGAAAATATTCGTTCTGCTGGGCGCGATTGGCGCCATTGTGTTTTTTGTAAAGCAGTTTTTTGCCACGGACCGAGGGGCCTATTTTCGGGACAAGACCATCTTGTCCCTGCCGTTGTTCGGGCCGTTGATCAAACAGCGTGTGGTGTCCCGCTTTGCGGCGACCCTGTCGACACTGCTCGGGTCCGGTCTGGCCATGGCAGAATCTTTGCGTATCGTGGCTGAGACCACAGGCAATGTGCTCATGAAGAAGGCCGTGAAGCAGGCGCGTGAACGCATCATGTCCGGTGCCGACATTGCCTCGCCTCTGCGTGACAGCGGGGTCATCAGCCCGGCCATTGCCCATATGGTGGCTGTGGGGGAAAAGAGCGGCGAGCTCGAGACCATGCTCCAGAACATCAGCAGCGAACTGGAAGAATCCACAGATATGGTGATCGAGCGATTGAGTGCCGCTGTGGAGCCTGTGATTATTGTGTTTATGGCGGGTGTGATCGGGATTATTGCGTATGCCACGATCATGCCGATTTTGAGAATATCATCAGTACAGTTTTAAATAAAATAAGGAGAACCGGAACTCATGAAGGGTACACACAACAGAAAACTAAGACGTGGTTTCACTATGATCGAACTCATGGCCGTGTTGATTATCATGGGCCTTTTGTTTGCGGTGGTGGCCAACAACTTTATGGGCAACGCGGACAAGGCGCGAGTGATCACCACGAAGGCTAACCTGAGACTCCTGCACGATGCGGTCAAGTCCTTTAAAATGGACACGGGTCGCTACCCTACGGAAGAAGAGGGATTGATGGTTTTGCTGGAAGCCCCGATGGACGTTCAGAACTATCAGGAAGGCGGGTACCTGGACAGAACCGAACTGCCGGTCGATGGCTGGGGCTTTGAATTCGAGTATGAACGATTTCCGGAAAACGGCAAGCCGTTTCTGGTCAGGAGCTATGGTGCTGACAATCAGGAAGGCGGCGAAGGGTACGACGCAGACCTGCTCAGCACAGACCGCTAGACGCGGTCAGGCCTTTATAACATTGAGGGGATGGGACAGGACGGCCCGTGGCACAATCACGTTTACAATTTAGAACGCAAGGCTTCACCTTGATAGAGATGATGCTCACTCTGTCTGTGCTGGCCTTGTTCGTCATGCTGGCCAACACCTCTGTCTTGAGTCGGGTGCAGACCTACACCTTCAAAGCCCAGATTCAGGATTTCATCTCCACCATGCAGATGGCCGTCATGTCTGCGGCAGAAACAGGCAGACGCTATGAAGTGATCGTGGATCCTGTGAATCAAACCTATCTCCTGCGTCAGATCACCACGTCTGACCTGTCCAGCTATGAGCCGGAAGACGTGATATGTGACGGCGAGTTCGGCAGGGCGTGTCGTGTGGACAAGATTGTATTCGATGATGGCGAGTCCACCACGCAGGAAGCGGCCAAATTTAGGGCCGGTCACCGCGGCTGGGCGTATGGCGGCCAGATTGTCTTTTATGATGAAGACGATCGCGTCTTTACCGTGTTGGTGAACCGCCTGAACCGACGTATAGAAATCGTAGAAGGGGACCTGGAACTCCTGTCACCCAAGGGCAAGGAAGACCTGCCGTTTCCCACTCCCATGCTGGGGCGCTAATGATGACCCTGATGAAATTCGCCAAAGGCCATTCGCCGAACAGGAGAGCCCGGGGCTTTACCCTGTTGGAGGTCATATGCGCGCTGGGGATTTTGTCGATCATCTGTTCCAGTGCCATGGTGATCATGGCACGCAATATACAATCCTCGTACAACGTGACCATGCGACTGCGTGCCCTGGAAGTGGCCCGGGAAAACATGGAACAGATTCTGGTCCTCGACCGCATTGAAGAACAGACCGAGTACGGGACCAGTGAGATATATCCTGCCATTGAATGGGAGAGCTCTGTTGAAACCTTCTATGCGCCGTTGGAGGGCCAGACCTGGGCCCGGGCCCGTTGTCTTGCCAGATACAAGGATATGGAAGACAAGGATCAGGACGTGGAACTGGAGCATTGGCTGTGTCGGGTCAAGGCGGCTGACATGAATTCCCTGGAGGACATCAATGGCGCTGAATCGGCCCTGTTTCGCACCCTTGAAGAGGCCGTCGAGTATCTGGGTGTCGACGAGCAGGACGTATTGAGCTGGCTCGAAAATGGCATGGTTCAGACTCCGGAAGGCTACTTTATTCAAGCCAATCTGCAATTGTATAAACGAACCCAGGGCAATCCCTCAGCCGAAGAACGGGACCAACAGGCTGTGACCGGCGTGTTCCTCGATGTCGCAGACCCCGATATTGAAGCAGGGCTTGAGGCCGTACCCGAACCCGATCCGGGCACCTTTAACAGGCGAGGAGGCCGATAGCATGACACGGACGCCATTCAACACAGGTTGTGCAGGCATGCGTTCGGGTTTTACCCTGACAGAGCTCATGGTGGCTGTGGTGATTGCCGGCATGCTGTTGTCTGTGCTGCTGGCCATCAGCAGTCAGGTTCAGCAGTCTGCAGCCTCCATAGAAAAGAATCTCAATGAATTTGAACTGATCCAGGAAGTCCTTCAACTCATCGCAGAGGACCTGGATTCCAAAATTGATGCGCAAGCCGGGTCCAGGCTCATCGTGTTCAACCGAATGGAAGATGGGTATCCCACGGCCAAGATGGTGATCACCACGACCATGAAGGATGAGAAGTACGAAGACAAGATCATGGAAGAGATCATCTGGCAGGCCAATGTGGATATTCGAACCAATCGTATTGTGTTGTATCGCAGTCATTCAGGGAAGATACAGGAGGACAAGCTGCTGGATCAGCGCCGTGATCCGGGTGAATCTCTGTCCCCCTTCATCCCGGTCTGTGGTGGACTCACGGCCTTTCGTATTGAAGTGCGCCGTGGCGAGGACTGGACCCAGCAGTGGGCGAGCCCTCAACTGCCCACAGGGATTCGCGTGATTATCTCTGATGCCCCGGCTGAGAAGTCAGTGCAGGGTGAGTGGGAAGTGCCTGAAGAAGACCTGGTGATTCGAACCATGGCGATTGATAGAACACGTGAATTGAAATTTCAAGTGGCGGATCCCAATACCGATGTGTTTAAAACTCGCTTATAATCCGATAATAGACCGCAGGCAGCGGGGCGTGGTGTTGCTGCTGACCATTGTGATCCTGGTCATTTTGACCACAGTGGCCTATACGGTGACTGTGCGCGTGAATCGTCAGAGGCACCGGGCAGACTATATGGTCAATTATACCAAGGCCCAGTATGCCTGTGATTCTGCGCTGAAGGGGGTGTCCAACAGCTTTCAGCAACTGGCCGTGTCCCTGATCAGTCGACCCAATGAGCCGGATTTTTCGGATCTGTTTGCGTACAGCGAAGAAGAATACGAGGCCTACCTCGAATCCTGGAAAGAGCTGTTCAGCGAGCAGATGGATGCGTTTCCAGCAAAGGATGAGACTGATCCCAATGTCATGGATTCCAATGACAGCATGATGTGGGGACAGGGCGATCCTGGTGACCTGACCATCCGGGGGCCGTATGGCCCGGACTGGCCGTATGTGCAGGCCCCCCTGGAATTTGAAATCGGGGCTGCCAAGGTGCGTGTGGTGATAGAGGACGAAAACGCCAAATATCCCCTGGCATGGAAGTTGATGGCCGATAAAACCGTGGCCCGTGAAGTGGATGCCGGATTCAGGGTGTTTTGTGAATGGATGGGCATGGGCTATGACCAGATGGCGGCCCTGGAAACACAGATCCAGGAACTGGCAGACGTCAAACCCTATACCACAGAATTCAAACCCATTACCCGGGTGGTGCAGAGCGCCGTGCCTGCGACACTGACCGCCACCAGTGCCAGCACGCTCCGTTCCCAGGCGGCCAGAAACCGGGTGCAAAAACGTGAAGTCATTACACCGGAACAGCAGGCCCAGCAGTTGGAGCAGGATCTCACACGCCTGTTCAACACGCCCCTGATCGACAAGGAGCCTTTGCTCAAGCCAATTCTCCTGAGCGATGCACGACAGGAATATGCCCTCAAGTATATCGGACTGCACGCGTCAGGCCTGGTCAATATCAATACGGCACCGCGTCATGTGCTGGAGGCAGCCTTTACGTTCGGCGGCGAGGCCAGGGGACTGGCTGAGGCCGTAATCGTGGAACGGCAGAAGCAGCCCATTACGGATATCGAGGAATTCAAAAAGACGTACTTGAGATATGCCGAAGCAATGGAGAAGTGCGAACCGTATATCTGTACGGCCAGTACGCTGTTTACGGTCCGAGTAGAAGCCACCTGTGGTGTGGCCCGAGTGGCCAAGACTTTGATATTGTCCAAAGACGGCAATGCCGTCAAGACCATTGCCGTGGTCTCAGGATAGGGACACCACATAGCAGAGGAGTGATCAACGTGGAATCACAGAATGCATTGGGATTGTATTTTGGAAAGACCCAAGCCACAGCCGTTTGTGTGAACAAGGGGGCTGTGGTCGGCACGGTGGCTCTGTCTTTGGAGGCCAATCAAAAAGGTGACCTGCAGACCCTGGCACATTGGATCGCTGAACAGTGTAAGGAACTGAACTTTAAATACACTGAGGTGTCTGTGGCGCTGGACAGTGCCTGGTTTATGCAGCACAGTGTGCGCAGTGAATTCACACAGGCCAGGCAAATTGGAGCGACAGTTCGTTTTGATACCGAAGAGGTGGTGGCTTCGGACATTTCCAATCTGGCGGTGGCCTTTGAAATCACAAAATCAGATGATCATGGATCCGCACTCAACGTGTTTACTGCAGATCACTCGTCCTTGTCTCAAATTCTGTTGACACTGCAAAGCCATGCCCTGGATCCCATCCGCATCCTGCCGGACATTGGCTGCCTGACGGATCTGGTTCAGAAGAATCTTGACACGGATGTCCAGTCCGGACACTGCGTACTCATCTGTCTGATCTCCCAAACCAATGGATATTTTTTGAAATACGACCCGGCCACTGGCGTGCATCCGGTCCGAGCCTTTTTGCTGGGATCACACACCCATATCACAGAGGTGTTGGTGCGAGAATCCTTTACCACCATGGCGTCCGTGGGCAGCAATCAGGGGTCCTTGTTTGTATACAGTACAAATGGCCAGGTCGAGACTGACGTGCTGTCCCAACGATTGGGTGTGCCTGTGGCACAGTTGCCATGGTTCGAATCCAGTCCCTGGGGTCAGCAGGCCCTGTCCGATGAGCAGGATGTGGTGGCGTATGCTGTGGCCTATGGGGCCGCTACTCTGAGCGTTGACGCAGGATTGACATTGGACTTTCGCCGGGATTTTATGCCGTACCAGGGCAAGAAGATGCGTTTTCAAAGTGCCATGAAATGGGCGTGCATCTCTGCGACGCTGTTGATCCTGGCCTGGGGCGGCCGTCTGCAGGCCAACTGGTTTCAGGCGAAATCCGACTGCAATGCCTTGAAGGACAGCCTGCGGGATGACTATACGCGGGTCATGCCGGGTAAAAAGGATCTGCCCAAGAATCCTGTGAGAGAATTGGAGAGGGCCATTCGTGAGATCAAGAACGTTCAAGGCGGGCGCCTTGATCTGGGCGGCAATCAATCCACCCTGGCGAAACTCACTCTGGTGCTCAAGGCCATCAATCAGTGTTATCAACCCACGGGCCTTGAAATTGACAGGGTCAACATCGCACTGGCCACGATTTCCATCAGTGGCACTGCCGCGTCAACCGCAGGGCGCCTGCAGTTTCAAAATGCGCTGAAGGACCAGAATATCGGAGACATCACCATGCAAGGGGGCAGCGAAAAGAACGGACGTGCCCCCTTCAGCATCTCGATCAAGACTCAAGCAAGCAGGGGGAATGACTAATATGCAAGAGCTGTATAAAAATCCTGTGCTGTACTACATCGTCCTTCCCCTGTTGGCCTTGACCTGGCCTGCCTTCATGTGGTTTAAATACATCCCGGCTGTGGGCGAGGAACGTGAGGCCTGGAAGGGGTATGTGCAGGATGCCAACAGTCTGATCATTGAGATGTTGACCCTGGACCCTGAACGCCTCAGTTACTCCGACTCAAAAGGGCCGTCCGTAGAATTTGAGTATGAAACGGCCGTGGACAAGGTGGCCCGGTCCTTGCGCATGGACAAGCAGGTCGAGTTTCGTCCGAGTGCCAAATCAAAGGGCAAGCAGAGTGCAGAAGTCAGTCTCAACAATATCAATATCATTCAGTGCTCACAGTTTTTGTCCACCCTGCAGATGCATTGGGATGGCCTGCAGTGTACGCGATTGTCGCTCACCAATAAAAAGACCACCAAGGATCGTTGGGACGTGACCATGTCCTTTATTTACTATTTCTGACCTGACTGCCCTGGACCCAGCGACATGGATGACGCCCAAAACCAGCATCGACTTGACAGCATTCGAGCCCACATCAAGACCTTTCCCCAAGGCCCTGGTCTATACTTTATCAAGGACAGTCGCGATACGGTCCTGTACATAGGCAAGGCCAAAAACCTGAGAAACCGCATTGCCAGTTATTTCCAGCGCGGCGCAGACCTCATGGGTTCGCGGGGCCCCAAGATCGTGGAAATGGTGGCCCAGGCCACGGCCGTGGATTATCTTGAATGTGCCAGTGAGGTCGATGCCATTCTCCAGGAAGCCCGTCTCATCAAGGATATCCGACCTGCATACAACACGGAACTCATGGACGACAAAACCTTTCCCTATCTGGAAGTCACCACAGGGGACGATTTTCCGGGTCTGTATGTCACGCGCACGCCGCGGTCCAAAGGCAGCCGACTCTTTGGCCCATTTACGAACAGCCGGGACCTACGTGCCGCCATTGTGGTGCTTCAAAAGATCTTCAAGTTTCGCACCTGTCATCTGGACATCCAGGCGTCGGACAAGAACCGGCGGTTTTTCAGGCCGTGTCTGTTGTACAGCATCCACCAGTGCACTGCACCCTGCGCTGCGAAGATTGACAAGGCAGAGTATAAAAAGCTGATCAGCGACGTGATTCGATTCCTGCGGTCCAAGCGATCCACAGTCCTGCGACAACTGGAAAAAAAGATGCAGGAGGCCTCTGCGGCCATGGCCTATGAAAAGGCTGCTGTGTACAGGGACCGGATTCACCTGATACGGCGGCTGGACGAACGCGGCACGCCGGACGATCATGTCCAGCCCGAGGTCTTTGCCGCGGATCCCACCGAGGCCCTGGAGGCATTACGCAAGGCGCTGCACCTGGACCATGACATACGCACCATTGAAGGCATGGATATCGCCCATCTGCAGGGCAATCAGTCTGTGGGCTCTCTGGTCAAGTTCATTGACGGCCGACCCTTTAAAAGCGGGTATCGCAGATTCCGCATCAAGACGGTGGCCCACATCGATGACTATGCGTCTATCGCTGAAGTGGTGCGAAGACGCTACAAATATGCCCTGCGCGGCGAAGAACTCTGGCCGGATCTCATCCTCATTGATGGCGGCCTGGGCCAGCTCCATGCCGCAGAAAAGGCCATGATCGATTTGCTGGCAGGGGCCGTGTCTGTCCAGGAGACCTCTGCCTTTCCCCAAAACACCACACTGATCTCCCTCGCCAAAAAAGAGGAACTCATCTACAAACAGGGGGCCAAAGACCCGATCCGTCTGTCTGCCCACTCGCCTGCCCGAAAGCTTCTTCAATACATACGCGATGAATCCCACAGATTCGCTCAGCACTATCACCACCTGCTCAGGTCCAAAGACATGCTGGATTGAAATCCCTCTTGACGCGGCGATTGGCCATTAATCTCTGTCCGCAACACGGTACAGGTGGACATCCCAGAGGTCAAACTCATCGGTGAACACACCCCCTTGCATGTCCAGCGTTCGATCTTCGCCGAGCACTTCCACCGTGTGTTTGCCCTGGATCTCCGGGATGCTGAAGGTTGCTTTCGTGGCTCCCTGTCGCATGGCCACTGCGAATACGTAGACAGATCCGCCGTGTCGCTTGACCATCGCTGCAATGGGCACCTCCGAATGGCTGGATGAAATGTGCAGGGTATTCGCAAGGGTTGGGCTGTTCAGCACAGGGGCGAGTTGGTGAATTTGCCGGTTGATCGCCGTCACCCCGCGGAGCATGTCGCCATCGCTCAAGAGCGCTGCCTCGTTGAATGTCGGCTGCCACTCGTGCACGAAATAGATCAGCCCCATGGAGCCATGAATCAAAGACATCCACACCTCGCACTTCACCTGGTGCGGCGTGGCCTTGGCACTTGGATGATTGATCCGTGTACACTCGATACAGTTCCACACAACCTTGTTTCCCTCAGTCCATGTGACCAGGCGTTCCACCCCCTTGGGCACATACCAGAGATTGCCCGCGACATCGGGATTATCGTGCGAAGCCGGATAAATGTCGAACGAAATGATGTCCCCGCCCCGGGCGTACTCCGGATAATCCTCCGGATGGTTTGTGCGCACGCCGCGTCCATGCCAGCCGTCCCAGGCCACACCCTGGCCCAGGTTCAGCAGCACAGGTCTGCTCGGATCTGCGGCTGTGATCCGCCTGTAATCTTCCGCGATTTTATCGGGCAGGATGGGTGGCCCGTATCCTTTGCCGTTTCCAAGTGACTGGGCATTGTCCGGTTCATCCCCATGCATCCAGCCGATGATCGTCGGATCGTTCAGATGCTCGAGGCCCACCTTATTTTGTTCGCATATGACCTTCATGCCTGCGCTCTTCAACTCGGCGAGTTGTGCCTCAGTCGGTCCCCTCCACAGCCCGACATACGTATTGAATCCAGCAGCCCTGTACCTGGCTGCGTTGCGCGGATTCTGCAGCCACACTGAAATCGGAAAGAAGTCATCTTGAACCGAGGGTCCGTTTTTCCACTGTGTATAGGCATTTTCCGCAGACGCAGCATTTGAAGTGTGAACAAATAAGACCGCGAAAACTGCCCACAGTATACCGCCATAGATGCTTCTCATAGCTGCCTCCTATAAAACCATTTTGTTCAGGACGATCATTATGATATAGTATACAGGTTGCCTTGCCTGTGAAACAGCAGATTTTGAGAGATTGCCTTGGAGAAGGGGTGTATATGAATTGTCTGAAGTCAATCCGATCGGTGCTCTCCCTCATGTTGGTTGTGTCCTGCGTCTCGGTCGTAAAGGCCGGGCTGGATCCGGGGCTGTTCAGCGTACGCATTGCAGCACGCAGCAGTTATCTGAGCGGCGTTCCTGTGCTTGTGCGCATCGAAGTGCTGAACCGGGCCGGTCGTGTGGAACGAGATCTGTGGGATGCGGCGGCGACCCTCACTGTCAATCATTCCAATGTCACCTTGTCGTCGAACGAGGTGCATCTGTACAATGGTCTCGGCTGTGCCCTGATCACATTGACAGGACGCGACGATGTGATCCTGACCGCTGAAGTCCACGGCCTGAAAGACTCTCGTAAAATGACGGACCTGACTGGCGAGCCCGTGACCACTGTGTCGGGTCGCCTCACGGTGTCCGACACATGGCGCGGTATTTACCATGTCACCGGGGGGGACTTCAGCATTCCTGCCGGGGTGATCTTGACGCTCGATCCCGGGACGCTGGTGATGATCGACGGTACGGCCTCCGGCAGCGGCGGTGCGGACATCAACGTGTCGGGTGCCATTCAGTCGCTTGGTTCTGCAGAGTCACCCGTGACCTTCACGGCCTACGACAGGGGCAAAAACTGGGGTGAGATTCATTTCGAAAATGCCGAGTCGTCTAGGTTTCAATACACAAACATCAACCGGGGCGGACGCTCCCCGGGCGTGGGACACTCGGGCACTGGACCCACCCTGCGTGTCTCCAACTCGGCCATCGTTTTTGCACACGCCAATCTGACTGACAACGCAGGCAAACTCATGCATGCCACATCCGGGTCCGACCTCACATTTCAAAACTGTGTGTTCGCCCGCTGTGTCATGGGCCCCGAAATCAGCGCCACGGCCCTGCAGTTCGAAGACTCCTGGATTATGGACATGAGTGCCAAGGATGATGCGGATGGCATTTATGTTCACTCCCAGGGCAGCGATCAGATCTGTCTGATGCGGGGTGGCGTGGTGGCCAACGTGGTGGACGACGGGATTGATCTGCTCGGGGCCGTGATCACGATTGAAGACGTCATCATCCGAGACTGCGATGACAAGGGCATCAGTGCGTACAACGGGGTCACTGACATCAGCCATTGCCTGGTGGTCAACAACAACCGGTCCCCGGAAGACCCGACCGTGGCCAGTATTGCAGCCAAGGTCACCAGCGGGTCGACCACGATGGTCAACCTGGACCATACCACCATTGTGACCACCAGGACGCCGGGTGTGGTCGACTTCGGTATCCAGTCGCACAACAAGTACGGCGAGACGCGCGGTCAGATCATCTGGAACATTGTCAACAGCATCATCGACGCCACGGATCCGATCGATGTCCAGGTCCCGTATCTCGAATCTGATGTCACGATCGATCACTCCGATGTGTTTGGTGAGTTCTGGCCCGGGCCAGGCAATATCAATGTGGCTCCTGCCTTTGTGGATCCCGACCACAGCGATTATCATCTCCAATCTCAGGCAGGTCACTGGGATGCGATGACGGGCGATTGGATGGCTGATCAGGCCACCAGTCCCTGCATCGATGCCGGGTGCCAGGCAGATCCCATCGGGCACGAGCCGTTCCCCAATGGCGGTATCGTCAATATGGGTTTCTATGCAGGTACCGCTCAGGCGAGCCGGTCGTATTTCAACGGCCCGGTGTGTGAGACCATTGTGGCTGGGGACATCAATGGCGACTGTCTCGTTGATTTTAAGGATTTTGCATTGATGGCCGGCCACTGGGCTGAGGACAACTCTCAATAGGTCGCGGGCGCTCAAGGCTCTCCTGAGTTCCGGAGGCTCACATCCATCCGGCATTTGTCCATCACGTCATCCACGGGTCAGGTGTGTCTCATGATCCAGGAGTGACAATGGCCTTGATCTTCATGAAATCCAGTTTGCCCGAGCCGAGTACTGGGATGGCATCCACGGAGATGAAGTTGTCAGGTCTGGGCTTGCACAGATTGGGCAGGTCGCTGGTGCGCACGGCCTGGATGAGTGTGTCCGGGTCGACTTTACCCTTCACATACAGCACCACGAGTTCTTCCCCTTTGGCGTCATGGATTCTGCTGGTCACGACCAGCACGCGTTCGTCCATCTGGGCCGCAGCCACACAGATCTCTTCGACCTTGCCGTGGGACACCATTTCCCCGCCGATCTTGCTGAATCGGCTGAGACGGTCTGTGATGGTGATGAAGCCGGCTGTATCGATGGCAGCGATGTCTCCTGTCTGGTACCAGCCCTGTTTCAAGACTTCATGTGTTTTATCCGGGGCATTGAGATAACCCTGCATGACATTGGGGCCCTTGACCAGGAGCAGGCCGGGCCGGTCTGCAGCCAGGGGCTCGTGGGTCTCCGGGGTCACGACCTTGACGGCCACGCCCGGCACGGACTGGCCGACCGAGCCGGCCTTGGTTCCGATCTGGGCCACGCCGTCCAGCTCCACGTCCTGGATATTGATGGCCACCAGGGGCGACAGTTCTGTGGTGCCGTAGCCTTCCTGGGGCCGGAGACCGAATTTCTTTTCAAACAGGTCTGCGAGTTTGGGATTCATTTTTTCCGCACCCAGGACCACGGATCGCAGCGTGGCAAAGTCTTGTACAGAAGCGCGTCGCATGTAGCCGTACAGGAAGGTGGGGGTGGCCAGCAGGATCGTCATTTTGTGATCCCGGATATGCTGAGCCACGGCCTTGCCGTCCAGGGGATTGGGGATGAAGACGGCTGATGCGCCCACTGTCATGGGGAGCCACATGGTGATGTTCAGGCCGAACACGTGGAAAAACGGCAGCACGCCGCACAGCCTGTCCCGGGTGTGGATCTTGTACACCATTTTGACGCTCTTGAGATTGGACGCCAGGTTGTGGTGACTGAGCATCACGCCCTTGGGTGTACCCGTGCTGCCCGATGAAAACAGGATCGTGGCAGTGCTGTCCGGATCCAACTTCTTGACAGTTCGCCAGAACACAAGCGGCAGGCAGCGGGCCCTGAGCCAGGCCCGGGCCTTTTGAGACGAGGTGATGTCCTTGAGAAGATCTTCGACAAACAGATACTTGGGGTGACCCGCGTCCAGATCGAGCTTTTCCAGGAAGGCGCGGGCTGTGATCACGTGATCGATCCGGGCCTCGGCCATGGCGTGCTCACGCGTAGACTCAGGCACCACATAACTGAGGTTCAC
Source organism: Phycisphaerae bacterium (assembly GCA_021736645.1). GTDB lineage: Bacteria > Planctomycetota > Phycisphaerae > Sedimentisphaerales > Anaerobacaceae > JAIPFM01. The sequence goes on from JAIPFM010000062.1 coordinate 20,376, forward strand.
GGAGGTCTTGCCCAGTAATCCCACAGCCACATTGGCCAGGACACCGGCCACAGACGGGGGCAGCATGATGCCGATGTTTTGTGTGGATTGAGTGTCCGGGAGAAGCCTCTGGCTCAGCAGTATGGAGCCGATCAGCGACTGGCCATAGGTCAGATCCTTGCCCGTGACATCTGCCACGCAGGGACGAGTCCAGTGCTTGCGTGCAGCGCGAATAAACTGCTCGGGCAAGGTTCCGTTATTTTGTTTGAGGCTGTCAAAGTAGTCGCACGACAGTTCCTCCACCTGTTGACGCACTTCAAAGGCCGTACTCGTGGCAGGCATGGGCCGGCCCACATGAATGGATACCGGATAGGGGATCTGCCTGGGGTGCCCCCCGATTTTGCCGTCATAATAGCTCAGGATGCTGCCCCACACGCCCCCAAGGTACATGGGAATGATGGGGTGGTCCGAACCCTTGACAATGTGCTCCATACCGCCCTTGAAGGCCTGGAGCATGCCGTTTCTCGTGATGGCCCCTTCTGCAAAGATGCACACCAGGAAGCCGTCGTCCAGGGCCTGTCTGGCCTGCTTGAGGGCATGGACAATCTGCTTGGGTGGATCAGTTTCAGAAATGAGAATCACGTCCATGAGGCGATACAGGAATTTGAGTTTGCTGGCATCAAAGATCTCGCGTGACATGACGAATCTGATGCGGCGCTGGCCGCACGTGCCGATCAGAACGGCATCCACCCAGGAGGCATGGTTTGGCACGAGCAGAGCAGGCCCGGATAAGGGAATCCGATCCCAGTTTACGACCTTGATGCGGTACAGGGTCTTTGTGATCATCATGAAGATGAATCTGATGAAAAAGTCCGGCAGTTTCCACAGGGCCAGGCCAGCCAGAATGAATGTCAGCACACCCAGTGCCATAAAGCATTGGGAGGCGTTTAGGTCCAATAGTCCGTTCAGCAAAAAGAGCAGGCCGGCAGCAGCGAGCACGCCCACCCAGCCTATAAAGCCCGAGGCTGCCACAATCTGTCCGCGCGTGGCATCCGGGCTGCGCAGCTGAATCAAGGCCTGAATGGGCACAATGAACAGCCCGGAACTGATACCCATAATGGCAATGGTGATGAAGATCAAGATCTTGTGATCTGCATTCAATCCTGCCAGCACCATTGACATGGTTGCCAGGCCAAGCGCCCCGAGAGGGACAATACCCAACTCCACGCTCCGGCCGGAAAGGCGCCCTGCAATAAAGGATCCAATGCCGATACCCACAGCCGCGATCACAAACAGGTAGGCACTCTGTGATTCACTGAAGTTCAGCGTGTGCATACCATAGGGGATCAGATTCATCTGGAGAAACCCGCCAAGCAGCATGAAAAAGGCGGACGCAAACACTGCCATGACCAGGGCATCGTCAGGCCAGATGTCTTTTAAAGTGCGTGCCACATCCCTGACAAACAACAGGGAGCTTGGATTCTTCTCGCCCATGGGCCTTGTTTTTTCAATACGAAAACTGGTCAGAAGGCCAATGACGGCCAGGCCCACGCAAGCCAATCCTGCCTTGCCATAATCTCGGCTGCTCATCTGTGCGAGCAGACCGGCACCTGCGGTTCCCAGTACCACGGCCAGGTACGTAAAGCCTTGAATGGCAGCATTGGCCTGACTCAAGCGATCACGTTCTATCAGTTCCGGGATAATGCCATATTTGCATGGGCCGAAGAACGCGCTCTGCATACACATGGCAAAGATCAGGGCGTACATGGCATAGGTCCAGCCCATGAACAGGGCCACGCACGCCACAGTCATCAGAGCCAGTTCCCAGACCTTGGTCAGCACAATGATGCGGCTTTTACTGAATCGATCGGCCAATTTGCCGGCCAGAGGTGTAAATAACAGAAAAGGGACCACAAAGATCACGCCAATCATCTGGCTGAGTTGATTGGTCTTGTGTGCGCCGAGTTTGCCAATCAGAAAAAACAGGATGAGCCAGCGAAAGATGTTGTCATTTAATGCACCCAGAAACTGAGTGGCATTGAGCCACACAAACGTGCTTTTGCGTGCTGAGGCCTTGGTATCCATCCTTAAACTCCTTTTGTCCTAGCTGACACAGCATTGTACTGGGTTATGCCGCAGGATGCCACTGCTTATCTTGATCTGACACAGGCCGTACATCAAACTGGCACCCAGTATCCCGCTGAGATGGCTGATGCCTATGGGGTGACCCATGAGATTGCCGTGCAGGCATGAGAAGATCACACCCCCGTCACAGGCTTCAAACAGGGCCTTGGTCAGCACCACACTCAGCGCGACCCAGCCAATACGTTGGATGGTTTTGTCATGATTTTCTACAAGGCATTCCAGGGCCCACACCGCCATGAGTCCGTGGGCAATCCCGGACAGGCCTGCATAGCCCACACTGTTGTGGTGGGGCAATACAGCTGTCACACCCACGATACAGCCTATATTGGCACCCAGGACATAGAGCGAGCGTTTGATCCAACTGGTCTGCCTGAGCATGGCATAGAGCATGAGAAATGCAGAGCCGTCGAGCAGCAGGTGATACCAGCTGACATGGACAAATCCATGGGTCAACAGGCGATACCATTGCCCTGCGAGGACCTGGTCCGGGTAGTAATACCAGGCCGTGGTCACAGAGCCCCGGACCAGTCCCATATTGGCGATCACGAGCATCAGCGTATAGATCCAGAGTTCCCATCTTTTCTTCCACATGGTTCCGTTCCTTTTTGTCACAGAAAAGCACAAGGTGACGCCAGTGGCTCCGCAGTTCACTGACGCCACAGGGTAGGCCTGCTCACATCAGACTTTTTTTCTGGTTTTCCTGCGTGCCCAGAACAGCAGGGTCATGAACAGGGGCCCCACAGGACCGGTGCCGCCGCCAAAGCCGGGTGAACGCCTCCCCTTGAACATGCCCTGGTTGCTGCTGTTGGAGGATGGCTGTTGTCTGGGTTGGGATTGAGATGTCGACGGTTCTTGAGACGTTGTGACCGTGGTTTGCTGCGTCTGGTTCTGAGGTGTGTTGTCTGCACGGTAATGCTTTACGGGCTGCCGCTGTCGTGCTGCCTGGGCCTGTCGCTCTCGCTGCACACGGCTGGCATTGCGTGTCTGAATGCCTGCGTTTTCCTTGTCCGCGTCATTGAGTACGACCATGGATGTGTAGTCCGTGACCAGAGAATACGCCGTGCCCAGATCCATCACTTGCTGTTTGAGCGTCTCGGTCTCCCCCTGTTCGCGGATCTGTTCCATGACCCCGTCGATTCTGGACAGGGCCCAGAGGCGTTCTATTTCCGGGTTGTCTGTGTCGAGCTTGGGCAGGTCTGCCACGCAGTGCCAGGTCTTGTGCTCGCCTGTGATCGTGGCCTTCATGGTGATCTTGACCTGGCCAGGCTGGGTGTAGTGACCGAACAGCACGAGCTGTTGGCCCTGATACAGGTTGGGCATGATGGCAGGGGTGACATCACTGACCTTGTCACCTGAAAAGGTCAGTGTCACATCCCGCATGTTTTCATACAGGATCTTGGCCTTGGCCTGAAGGATCCGGCCGATGATATCGTCTGAGTCGCTGAGGTTCATGGCAAACCCGCCTGAGTCGCGTGCCAGGCGGTCCATGAGGGGCTGGTTGGCACTGTTGCCGATCACAAAGGTGAACAGGCGAATGTCACAGGTCTTGAGCAGGGCCAGGAACTGGGCGTGCTGCGTGTTGCCCACATTGGCCACGCCGTCCGTGACCACGATCACACCGGACGACCGATCCGCATCCAGGCCATGGTACGCCATCTCGAGACCGGCAAACAGATTGGTGCTGCCGTTGGCCCGGATACGTTTGACCTGTTCCAGGGTACTCTGCACATTGGCTGGCGTGGCCTGGATATATCCGTTTGTAACGTCCTGGGCCGTTTGATTGAACGTGATGATCCTGAAGCGATCTTGATCATTCATCTGACCGATGACCCGGCTCACGCCCCGACAGAGGGTCGCCATCTTGCCGCCGCTCATGGACCCGGAAATGTCCAGGACAAATGTCCAGTCCGTGCCCTGGCTCAGGGGCTGCAGGTCCGCAGCAGGTGTGACCACCACCATGAAGGTGCCCGGATTCTGACCGTTGTTGTAGGGCACCAGTTCGAGACGGGCAGGGACGTCATCCGCCAGTCTGTAGTACACCACGATGTCACGGGTCAGTGCATCGCCCTCAGGAGATGCAATGCTGACCGTGTGAATCGTGCTGCGGCCCTGCGCGGCGTCATTGGCATCCGCCGGACTGCGGTGATTGATCACGGCTTTGGCATCGTATTCGGGCACACGCACCTCCTTGACAGGAAAGGCGGATTTGAGTGTGAGGTCAAAACGAAATGACTCGTGGACCTTGTCGTCTACAGACCAGAACGCAATACGTTCCTCGTCCACACCGCCTTCTGCCATGGGATACAGGTATCGTCCCACATTGGCGTCAATGTCCAGGGGTTGGTAATACACCAGACGGACTCTTGTGTCAGCGCCGGCCCTCACTGGAGACACCTTTACATCAAAGGTTTTGTAATCGTCTTTTTCTGCCAGGGCAGTGTCACGTCCCTGGCGCTTCTGCTGTTCATAGACCTGGCGTGCCTGTTGTTTTTCCAGGACCTCGCCGAGCACCTCCTGGCCATTGATCCACAGGCTCAATTCAGACAGGCTCGCCTGTTTGGGCAGGGGGAATGAATAGGTGGCTTCAAGATCCTGGTCGCTGGCGTTGCCAAAGACCTGATCCACCTCTGTGCGTGCAAAGCCGTTGTTGAGGGTGACCTGCACGTGGTGGGATTTCATGTAGACGGCATCCTGCGAACCGCCCGCCGGTTTGAGCAAACCTGCGCCAAAACAGGCGGTGCACAGCATACAGAGTATGGCCCACAGGGCCGCGGCATGGATGAAGTGTCTTGAGTTCATGGTTGTTCTCCTTACAGTGTCGGGTTTCAATTGTCATGGCAGACTAAAACAAGTCCTGTGCCAGAACCTGTTATTGTGGGTAAGTCGCGACTGAGCAAGGAGATGGATTGTTTGACTCAATTAAATAAATGGACGGGCAAAAAAAGGCGCTTGTCATTAATTGACCAGGCTGCGTACAATACGTGCATGGATAGAATTAAACTCAATCAAGCAGACAGGGCCTTTTTTACACTCGTGTCAGAGGCCATATTTGCCAATCCCTTTGGGCAGAAGCGACAGGATCTGGATCGCAGGATACTGGGGGTGTCTCAGGGAGCCAGACCTGTTCACACCGTGGCCAAGGTCGTGGAGCGCGTGACAAAGAAACTGGCGGCCCTGGACCAGGGGCAAATCAGACGCCTCCAGGATTTTTCAGAGCCGGATCAGGCCATCCTGAGTAATGTGTTTCTTTTTCACATCTTTCACGGGTGCATTGATCCGTTCGATGCCTTGATCGATGCTCAGGCCGGTCAGGGATGTGAAGGCCGGGTCGTGGACTTTGCAGACCCCGTGATCCGGCAGTTGACTCAGAGAGGATTCACGCAGGAACTGGCGTGCCGATATTTCTCTCTGTTTTATCAGATCCGGCGCGCGTATTTCTTTATAGACAGGGGCCTTCTGGGCGTTTCCCCCAGCATGCGCCAATTGAGGGAGAATCTGTGGAATCACATCTTTACCAGTGACGTCCGGCTCTATGAAACGAGTTTGTGGAATCGCATGGAGGATTTCTCCACGCTCCTGATCGGGCCCACGGGGTCGGGCAAGGGCGCAGCAGCGGCGGCCATTGGACGCAGTGGATTCATCCCGTTTGATGCAAAGAAGAAATGCTTTGCTGCGAGTTTTACGGACACCTTCGTGTCTGTGAACCTGACCCAGTACGCAGAAACGCTCCTGGAATCAGAGTTGTTCGGTCATACCAAGGGGTCGTTTACAGGGGCCGTGGCTGCACATGACGGTTTATTGTCCCTGTGCGGCAGGCACGGGTCCATCTTCCTGGACGAGATCGGGGACATCAGTCCGAGTATTCAGATCAAGCTGCTCAAGGTCCTGGAGGAGCGATCTTTTACGCCTGTGGGCAGTCACCAGGTGGAGCGCTTTCATGGACGCGTGATTGCCGCCACGCATCAACCTCTCGATGTCCTGAGAAAGCAGGGGACCTTCAGAGACGATTTTTACTATCGCCTGTGCAGTGACTGTATTGAGTTGCCCAGCCTGTGTCAGCGCGTGCAGGAGTCCCCTGGCGAGCTGGATATTCTGATTGCCCATACCGTGACCTGGATCACGGGGCAGCGTCATGATGCGCTGTGCCGCACAGTGCGCGGGGTGATTGACCGCAGACTGGGCGCGGATTATGCGTGGCCCGGCAATGTCCGGGAACTGGCCCAGTGTGTCAGACGTGTGATCATCAAGCAGGACTACCAGGGCGATTTCGCGTCGCAGACGCGAGTATCCGGGGGAGAGACGCTGGCCGATCAGATGCGGGCTGGCAGTCTCCGGGCAGAAGATCTGGTGGCCCGATACTGCAAAATGCTGTACCAACGACTTGGCACCTATGAAGAGGTGGCCAGACGCACGGATCTGGACCGGCGCACTGTGAAGCGATATGTCGCGATGTAGACTCAATGGATGGGCTGTGACTATGCGAAATGGAAACATGGGGATGTTATTGTGGTGCGGCGCGCTGTGCCTGAGTCTTGTGATGTGTGTGGATTCGGAGGCAGGCGTCCAGGTGCTGGATCTGCCTGAGTCAGACGCCTTTGCCCTGGTGCATGAAGGGCGCGCGGCTCCGCTGCTCACGGACGCAAAGGATGATGATGTGGTGCAGATTGCGGCTCGAGCGATGGCCAGGGATGTGCTGGCCATCACAAATCAACGACCCACCCTGGTGCAGACACTTGAGGGACAGTCCACAGCCGTGATCATCGGTACGCTGGGAAAGAATCAGTGGATTGATTATCTGGTGGAGGCGAAACGGCTCGACGTGTCTGCGATTGCAGGACAGTGGGAGACGTCTTTGATCGTCCTTGTGTCCAAGCCCTTTGAGGGGATTGAACAGGCCCTGGTGATTGCAGGCAGTGATCGGCGAGGTACGGCCTTTGGCGTGTTTGAATTGAGTAAACAGATGGGGGTGTCGCCCTGGGTATGGTGGGCTGACGCGGCACCTGCTCACAGAGACGCCCTGCATCTAAAGCCTGATCAGGTCAAACTCGGGCCGCCGTCCGTGACCTATCGGGGTATTTTTCTCAATGATGAAGACTGGGGTCTTCAGCCCTGGGCTGCCAGGCGTATGGATCCGGATGTCCAGGACATCGGGCCCAGCACCTATGCCCGTATTTTTGAACTGATGCTCAGACTCAAGGCCAACCTCCTCTGGCCGGCCATGCATCCCTGCACCAAGGCATTTTATCACTACCCGGACAATCCAAGGTTGGCTGATGAGTATGCCATTGTGGTGGGGGGCAATCACTGCGAGCCCATGCTGCGCAACAATGTATTCGAGTGGAATGTGAACTTCGTGAACGAGTATGGCAAGGCCCCTGGCCCCTGGCGGTACGATACCAATAAGTCCGAGATCTACCGCTATTGGGAGGACCGTGTCAAGCAGACTGTCGCGCGGGAATCCGTGTATACGGTGGGTATGCGGGGCATACACGACAGCGGTATGCCTGGTCCAAACACCACACAGGGCAAGGTGTTCCTGCTCGGGCAGGTCATTGCAGATCAACGGGACCTGCTGACAAAATATCTGGACCGTCCGATCACAGAGATCCCGCAGATTTTCTGTCCCTACAAAGAGGTGCTGACCCTGTATCAGGCGGGTCTGTCTTTGCCCGAGGATGTGACTATTGTGTGGGCCGACGACAATTACGGGTATATTCGTCAGTTGTCCACACCCGCTGAGCAGACGCGGCGCGGTGCGTCAGGCGTGTATTACCACCTGTCCTACTGGGGTGAACCGCAGGATTATCTGTGGCTGTGTTCCACGAGTCCGGCGTTGATCAGTTATGAAATGTGCAAGGCCTATGCGTACGGGGCCACGCGACTGTGGATGTTCAATGTGGGGGATATCAAGCCCGCTGAAATGGAAATAGAGTTTTCCCTGGACCTGGCCTGGGATGTGACGGCCTGGTCGCCGGACAAGGCGTACACCTATGCCCGAGACTGGGCAGAACGTACCTTTGGGGCCGAGTATGCAGAATCCATTGCCCAGATCAAACAGCAGTACTACACGCTCGCTGCTTCTGCCAAGCCGGAGCACGTTCCCTATGTGGCATTCACACCGGCCCAGATGGACGAACGCATCGCCGCCTATGAATCAGTCACGCTGGAGACTCAGGCTGTCTATGTTCGCCTCCCGAATCGCCTTAAAGACGCCTATTTTCAACTGTTGCTGTATCCTGTGAAGGGTGCGTGCCTCATGAATCTCAAACACCTGTACGCACAAAAAAGTCTGAGGCTGGCCAAGTGTGGGGACAGGGCCGCTCTGGACTGTGCCAACAAGGCGGTGCAGGCCTATGATCTGATCCAGTCCATGACATCGCATTACAATCAGGGCGTGGCCTCTGGCAAGTGGGAGGGGATGATGACCAGCCATCCACGCAACAGGCCGGTCTTTGACATGCCCAAGGTGGCCACAGAAGAGATGATCTCGGATACCCCGTTATTCACACACCATACGCCTGTGACCGTGCTGAGTGCCGCAGATTTTTCTGCGCGGGGCAATACCCAGGGCACGGTGGAGGTGATTGAGCAACTGGGTATCAGCGGGCGCGCTGTCACAAGGTTTCCCGTGACAGGCGATTCCCTGACACAAGACCATTTCATCCGGGCACCCTATGTGGAATATCGCGTCCCGCTCGAGGCAGGCACCCGTTTGGTCTCTGTCCAATGTCTGCCCGCACACAGGATTCATGAGGGAAGACATCTGAGCTATGGCATTCAGGTCAACTACGGGCCTGTAGAGTTTAGGGATGTGGATTGTGACAGCCAGACCGACACCTGGAAGCAGAATGTGGTGCAGGGTTTCTCGCAGGGCCAGAGCCTGCACAAGGTTCAGGCCGGCGAAGGCCTTATCCGACTGTACCTGCTGGATCCAGGCCTGGTGGTGATGCGTCTCGTGATTGAATAACCAGTTACAGGGGTTTCTTCTTGATCTGTCCATACGCCCTGGGATACACCTTGGGACAGGGCCCATTTTTATTCACGGCAATGAGGTTCATCTGGCCGTCTTCTGCGGGGGTCGGCAGGCTGGCTTTTTGGGCCAGTTCAGCGCGTGTATACGCGTGAACCGCACGAATCTTTCCCTTGAGGGTTTTGATCGCAGGTTTCGATTGGGTCAGTTCGGTGTCGATGTCCGGGCCTTTGTAGGCAATGAGCTGGCCCCCGGGCTTCACAAAGGGCAGGGTGAGTTCTGCCAGGATTTGACAGTGGCTGACAGCACGGGCTGTCACAACATCGTATTGTTCTCTGTGGCCCGGGGCGTGGGCCAATGTTTCTGCCCTGACCGGGAGCACACGGACATTGGTCAGGCCGAGCAGCTCCGCCACCTGCTGCTGGAACGCGGCCTTCTTACCTGTGGCCTCCACGCTGGTGATCTGCCACTGCGGTCTGGCAATGGCCAGCGCCAGGCCCGGGAAGCCGGGCCCGGAACCGAGATCCAGGAGTTTGACAGGTCCGTCCTGATCCATGAGCACAAGGCCTTCCAGGGAATCTGCAAAGTGACGCGTGTAAATGTCCGCGTCCTCTGTGATGCGCGTGAGGTTGTACTTCTGATTCTCAGCGCGGAGAAACTCCGCAAACTGAGTAAAGGCCTGACATTGCTGATCTGTGAGTCCTGTGTAGGTGAACATGGGTTTAGGGGTCTAGGGTTTAGGGGTCAGGGTTTAGGGTTCAGGGTTTAGGGTTCAGGGTTTAGGGTTCAGGGTTCAGGGTTCAGGGTTCTAAGTTCTAAGTTCTGGTTTCTGGGTTTCTGACGTCATGGTATCGGGGAAATTGGTGCTGTGCAATTTAAATAAAACGTGATACCATACCGACTCATTGGACAAACTAATAGAGAAGGTGTCATGATTGACGGATTTGAT
>JAIPFM010000063.1 GCA_021736645.1 Phycisphaerae bacterium
TGACGGACGATTTTGTGATACCGGCCAGTGTCTGGTTCTTCTGCAGGATCTCACGGCTGACATTAAGCGGCAGGTCTTCGGAATCGATGACGCCCCTGACAAATCGCAGATACGAGGGCAGCAGACCCTTTTCATCGTCCGTGATGAACACGCGTTTGACATAGAGTTTGACGCCGGGCTTGTAATCCGCCTGGTACAGGTCGAATGGGGCCTTCGCCGGGACAAAGAAGAGTGTGGTATACTCCTGAGTGCCCTCTGCCTTGGTGTGCAGATAGAACATCGGGTTCTCGTAATCGTGAGAGAGCGTTTTGTAGAATTCGTGGTACTCTTCTTCCTTGAGCTCGGATTTCGGCCTTTTCCAGAGGGCAGAGGCCGAGTTGATCTGTTCTGTCTTGGGTTCCTTCTTGGGGGTCTTGCCCTTTTCCTGGTCTTCGCTGCTGACATATTCTGTGTGGATGTAGTGCAGGAAAATGGGGAAGGGGATGTGGTTGGAATATTTCTTGACGAGTGTCTCGATTTGCCAGCGGTTGGCGTATTCCTTGCCCTCCTTGTTCAGGTGAACCACGATCTCTGTACCGCAGGTGTCTTTTTCAGCCTCGCTAATGTCGTACGACCCCTTGCCGTCGCTGATCCATTTGCAGGCGGTATCCTGACCGGCCCTGCGCGTGATGACCTCGACCTTGTCGGCCACCATAAACGTGGAGTAGAAACCCACGCCGAACTGGCCGATCAGGTTGGAGTCCTTTTTGGAATCGCCGGTCAGGTGGCTCAGAAAGTTCTTGGTGCCGGACCGGGCAATGGTGCCGAGGTTCTCGATCAGCTCCTCTTCGGTCATGCCAATGCCGTTGTCCCTGATGGTGAGGGTCTTCTGTTTGTCGTCATCAAAGGTGATCTCTATTTTCGGGTCAAACGCCATGGATTTAAAGGCGTCGTCTGTCAGTGTCAGGTACTTCAATTTGTCCAGTGCGTCCGAGGCATTGGACACCAGTTCCCGGAGAAAAATCTCTTTGTGAGAATACAGAGAGTGAATGATAAGGTGCAGCAGTTGGGAAACTTCTGTTTGAAATTCATGCTTGGCCATGGCCGTGATACTCCTATTTGTTAAACTGAAAAACTAAAATAATGAATGAGGCACTATAGTGAATTTCAAACTCAAATGCAACCCCTTACGGACTTGATCAGAGTTCTGAAGTAGCGAATGCTGGAGAGGATTAGAGCCGTGCCAATGGCCATGTACAACACGGCCAGATAGGGCCTGGGCAGGGCTGAGTGGCGGAGGGCGGCGCCCATGAGACTCATAATCAGGATTAGAATGTAGCTTTTAAACGGCATGAAGGAAAACACACAGCGTTTGCCCTGCATGGGCAGGATTCGGGCCAGGTTCTTGTCCACGATTCTAAGGAATCCGAAATGGTGAATGATCAGGGCGCAGGCAAAGCCCAAGGCTGCCAGCAGTGCGGCCTTGCCCAGTGCTTCGGTCTTGAGCCAGGACCCCGCAAATCCATCCAGCATACACCCGACCCCGAACCACAGCAGCCCGGCCAAGAGCAGCAGCCACTGCTTGGGCACACCGGGCTTCCATTTTTCCTGTTTTGTGGATTTACGAGTCGTCATGGCGCCTACCTGATCATATGATGGAGAAACTGTCAAACAATTACTCTTGCAGGCCTGTACAAGAGAGGGCGTGTGGTCCCGCGTGTCTTGTGAAAGGTTCAGAGGTGAAACGGTTGTTTTCATGGTCTTTGTTACGTACAACTTCAGGCTTTGTCCTGGTTGGATTGATTGTGGCGTATTTTGCTTTTCTGCCCATGTCCAATCATTTTATCCGCTACCTGTTCTGGCGTGTCAAATCTTCCGCTGCGGTCATGCGAGGCAGCGTTCAGCAGGGAGACGTCAAGATCCATTATGTCAGCTATGGAAGCGGACCTGCTGTGGTGCTGCTGCATGGCGGACTGAGCAACCGGTTGAGCTGGTTTTCACAGGTCCCCTGGCTGGTGGCCTCCGGACGCCAGGTTGTGCTGCTGGACACACGCGGTCATGGTGCTTCGGATCTGGGTGAGACTGAGTTGACGTATCGCCTGCTGGCATCCGATGTGGTCAGCGTCCTGGACAGGCTCAAGATCGATCAGGCCGATGTGATCGGGTGGAGTGACGGGGGCAACACGGCGCTGATGCTGGGTCTGTACTGGTCCCAGCGCATCAGGCGTCTGGTGGCCATCAGCGCCAACTTCAGTCCGTCCGGATTGACGCCCCAGGCGAAACAGGCCGCGTCCAGATCCAGCAGAGGCCTGACCTACTGGTTTAAACGCTGGTGGACCGGGGCAGGCAGGCGCCTGGCGGAACTGGAGACACGGATCCAACGGATGTGGCGAACCCGTCCCCAATTGGAGCCTGATGACCTGACTAAAATCGGATGTCCTGTCCTGGTCATTGTGGGCGAGGCGGATGTGGTCCCTGTGTCCCACGCCGAGAGGTTGGCTGAATCATTGCCCCAGGGCTCCATGGCGGTGCTGCCAGGGGGACATTTTACACCAGTGACAAAATCTCGGGAGGTCAACACATTGATCGCCAAATTCCTCGACATTGTTTTGGACGACTGAGATGGGTCTATTGATCCGGCCAGAGACAAAAGCAAACTTGCATTGTGGGCGCGATGCGATACCATAGCCTCATGACAAAGCAGTCCCATACAAAGAAGCTCACCTCCGAATCGCAGACTGACGCCATTTTGGAGAGTATTTCGGACGGGGTGTTCACGGTAGACGATCATTGGCGAATCTCATCGTTCAATCGGGCGGCTGAGCAGATTACCGGTATCGATCGATCCGAGGCCCTGGGCAGGCCCTGTTCGGAGGTGTTCCGTTCGAGTCTGTGTGAAGGGGCCTGCGCCCTGGGCAAGACCCTGGATACAGGGGAGCCGATGACCAATAAGTCCTGCTACATCATCAATGCGCAGGGCGACCGCATCCCGATCAGTGTATCCACGGCTGTGTTGCGGGATGCTCGGGGCCGCGTGATTGGCGGTGCAGAGACTTTTCGAGATCTCAGTGATGTGATGGCGCTTCGCAAGGCCTTGCGATCACAGTGCCAAATCGGGGACATGGTGAGTCACAGCCCTGCCATGCGTCAGATTAGCGAGCTTGTGTCAGCCGTGGCATCCAGCGACAGCACGGTATTGATCCAGGGCGAGACAGGGACTGGTAAAGAGCTTCTGGCCCGGGCCATTCATGGATCAGGGACTCGGTCGCAAAAGCCCTTTGTGGCCTTGAATTGTGCTGCGCTGCCTGATTCACTGCTTGAATCAGAATTGTTCGGCTACAAAAAAGGCGCATTTACAGGCGCTGACCGGGACAAGCCCGGTCGGTTTGCACTGGCCCAGGACGGGACCCTGTTTCTGGATGAAATTGGGGAGATCAGCCCGGCCTTGCAGGTACGCCTGCTGCGTGTACTCCAGGACAGGACCTACGATCCTCTGGGCAGTACGCGATCTGAAACCGCCCGGGCTCGGATCATTGCAGCCACCAATCGAGACCTGTCCGATCTGGTCAAGCAGGGCCAATTCCGGGAAGATCTGTTCTACCGCATTCATGTGGTTCGTCTGGATCTGCCGCCCCTGCGACAAAGGAAAGAGGACATCCCTTTACTGGTGGATCATTTTCTGGACCGATTCAATCGCCTTCAACAGCGGGATATCACAGGTGTCACCTCTGACGTGTTGACCTTGTTTATGGCCCACGATTGGCCAGGGAACATCCGGGAATTGGAAAATGCCATGGAGCATGCCTTTGTCCTGTGTCGTGGCAAACACATTCGTCCGGACCATTTACCCATAGAGCTGGCAGGCCATGTCGCGGTGGCACACAACGCCTCCGGCATCAAGGCCGTTCAGCGTGTCACAGAGGAACAGGCCATACGTGCTGCGCTCAAACGCAACAAGAACAACCGCCTGGCCACGGCCAAAGAACTGGGTATTCACAAAACGACGCTGTACCGCAAGATGAAGGCCTTGGGCATGATAGAGCCATCCCACCCATGACAAGCGGGCAATCGCCTGACTGATGTCACTGAATGGTCTCGGTCAATTCGAATAATTCCTTTCGATTCCATTGGAGCCAGTATCGGAGGCCCAGTTGCCGTACAGCCTGCCAGTAGGCCGGTGTCTTATTACCGTGTTCCTTGATTTCTGTTTGGATGTCGTTTTTAATCTGATTCCAGTACACGGATTTTAGAGTCAGTGTGATGGTTTGGTCGTCGTGGGTAAATCGTGCCTGGGGACATGCGGCAAGGCCGGGCACCACGGTGATTGTCCCATGGCCCAGTGTGGCCCCGGTACTCACTTGAAGACCATCGTTGAGGCAACTGATCGGCGGATTCAATCCTGCAAGGGACTCGACGAGAAGTTCATCCAGACCAACCTGGAAATACTCACGGGCACAAAGCCCCATTTTTGCGCCCAGGATCGAATAGATGCCCAGGTGGCGGTGAAACTCACTGGTCAGGACCACGATGTCCCATTCCTGTTCACCGTGTCGGTTGATGATCTGTTCGACCAGGGGCGAGACGTCTGCCAGGTATTCGTTCCTGTCTGTGGGGAGGTGTTTGAGCACGACATGGTCGCCTGCGCCTGAATCGGGTGCATGCTGATGGTGGGTCATGGCGCCGGTCCAGAATGCCAAGCCCAATAAAAGGCTGCCAGCGATGGTGATCTGTTTGTTCATGGGAGTGTTTCCTTTTTCTAAGTTAGTGTTCTTTGGAGACAGCGCCATAGCCCTGAAAGCTGCCGATATGCCGGCCAGTATTCAAACGCATGCGCACGATCAGGCCCTGGCGTGTGCGGGGGTCGTACCAACAGCGTTGCGGTACAGGACCGTGCTTGATCTTGATAAGGTCCCAAGGGTCATAGTTGGGGCCCTGGCTGTAGACAACCCAGGTGACAGGCGACGTCTTGGGTGTGTCGTAGTACAGGTCTTCTTCTGGATCGCCCTCCCAATCAGGGAATCCCTTCGGTACATACAGGCGTGCATATTTGTCAGGGACATACAAGCTGTTCTGAACCAATTCACCCACGGCCCAATACCTGTATGTGTTGCCCCTGTTGTACCGATCTTCAATACCCACGGACATGCCACTGCCCTGGACCGGCTTGGCCAGATAGCCGCCGTCCACCAATTCCGGCGGGAGTTGATGGTCCTCCCAGCCCATCCCACAATCCTGACGAGTCGGCGGGTGCTTACCCTCATTGGCCTGCATGTACATGTCCAGGCACAATCCAATCTGGCGGAGTTCTGCATTGACGCAAGTGACTTTGGCCTGTTCTCTGGCACGCGACATTGCAGGCAGCATAATCGCAAGTAACACGATGAGTATACCGATTACGACCAGTAGTTCTATCAGAGTAAATGCTCTGTGTCGCAATTCCATGCGGTGTTCTCCTTACTCTGCAAGACCGGGCATGGCCTGGTTTGACTGGGCCTCCAGGAGCATTCTATCCATTTCGTCTATTCGATAGTCTTGATTTAGATCGCCCAACAGGTTGCCGCGCTGCGTAGACAAGGTACCAAGGACCAGACCGTTGCCATCATAGTCCAGGACCAGCACGCGATATCCCTGTGTTGGATCTGGAGGATATCCTGTGGCTTTCTGGTCCATAATGCCGACCACATCAATCTGACCGGTGGGACAGGGATGCTGAGACAATCCCGTGCCAAGACACAGATGCACAGGAAACGTCAAGCCATGGGCGTCCATAACCTGGATGTCGGTATTTGGGCCCCAGGTCTCAGGATTCACCACGTTTACATCTTCAATACGTACTAGGCGGGCCTGATAAAATTCGGGGCCTTCCAATCGATTTGGATCGAATAGAGGTTCGTTATGTTCATTCAGCAGGGCTGACAATGTTACCGATTCAGCTTGGGGTAAACCCACAGCAGGTTCAATCAGTTCCAACTGAAAATCATAATCAGGCCCCACCTCATGGTTTTCATTGATGTTCATCTTGCCTGCGTAGAACAGGAATCGACCGGTGACACGCACCCGATCTCCAGGACGAAACACATACCCGGTGTTGGGATCGTGGTTGAGTCGCCAGATTTCAGCCAGCCATTGGGCATTGCTGTAGTTGTCAAATCCAGGACCATTGCCATAGTTTTGCCCCATCCAGCAGGCCGTGCCTGCATGATCGTCTTCCTCACCCTGTATGTAGATCTCCCATTCGCCTCCCATCTGCCAGGGCGCCACTGTTGGGTCAGGGGTAGGATCGAGCCATTGTTCGGGAGCGTTCAACAGAATTCCCTGCAAGCTCACCGCAGAAGATCCGGCATGGGTGTATGTGCTAAATCCATATGAATCAACTGCCTGAAAGGCCGAATGGGTCGTGCTGGCAACCGGCACCTGCGACCAAAGGCCTGTACAACATAAACATAACACCGCAGAGGATAAAGCCATTCTGGTCATTATCACAGCCTCCATCAGAACTAAAGGAGCGCATACATATATTCAAAACGTAACACTTTAACAAGGTTAGCAATTCCCAAATACGACGTCAAGTCATTATTCCCTGGTTTTTTAAGGTGTTAAATGAGGAGGCAATTAAATGACATGAAAAAAAAGCGGGCAGTGTTTCAGACTGTCCGCTGGGTACTCTTTTTTTGTGACATATGAAAATCTATTTTCGGGTACCTTGGCCTTGACCCATGCCGCGGCCACGTCTCATACCCATACCCTGACCTGCACCTCGCTCAACCTGACCACTGACGATCTCATCATACTGTTCCGCGGCCATCAGCTTGGGTACATACGTTTCACCTTCCTGGGCCAGGGCTGCGACAAACCCACGCAGATGATTTCGTGATCCACGCATCAGGTTCTCAAAGACCCGGATGAGTTGCTCATTTTCGCCGTCTTCCAGAGAGGTCTGTAAATCCAGAATATCAAGCTCTTCAATATAGGCGCCTGTCCTCAAAGCCTTCACATAGGAAACTTTGCCCACCTCCGTGAGATCGGTGTACATGGCGGTAAAGGTAGGATTTGAGTACACATCGATGGAATCATCAGAAGCAGGATCATCCATGCCCTGTATGTCAATTATTCGCGCTATGGCATCCATATGTCTCTGTTCGGATCCCGCAATGCGACTGAACACCACACTGTCCCAGGCTTTGTTCAGCGTCAGATAGACATCACGAGCCAGCTTCTCTTCCTGCCTCATGTAAATCACATGGATGGCTTCTGCCTCTGTCAGAGGTGCCATGGTCTGACCCTGATTAAATTGGCCGGCGCGTGGTCCTGCACCACGACCTCGACCTCGCATCTGGCACCGGCCTCGTCCGGACTGTTGAGGGCCAGATCCGTCACATTCAACATTGGCCTGTGTGTTGGCATGGTTCCGGGCAGGTCCCTGGCCATTGCAGGCCTGCTGCGCTGAGGCAGTCACCGAGATCATGGCGGCGATGATTGAAGCGACGAGGGTTTTCTTTAGAGTTGTCATGAGAGATTCCTTTATTTGTGTGTTGGTTATTCTTCTGTGTTTCATGGATCGTGCGGCTGCCGGCGATGCCGCAAAGACTGTCTGGTTGTTCGATCCAATATCACCTCGTTAAACGCGGTGGTGTGCAGACACCCTGCGAGTTTTATAGAGAAAAGAAATCTTTGTTTTTGTCGCAGGGTAAATGGCTGAGCAGCGTTTCATATTTGTACATCACCTTTACATAGAATCAGGAATTACAGTATGGCACAGACAAAGCAGACGCGATTCAACTGGCGGGGTTTTACCTCCATTACGACAGCCCTCTCATTTTTGGGCCTGGCCTGTACAGGCGTGGTCCTTTTCTTTATGCCGCCCGGACGCATTGCCAACTGGACAGGCTGGACCTGCGCAGGGCTGACCAAACACCAGTGGGGCGGCCTGCACATCTGGTTTGGCATCCTGTTTGCGGTGATATGCATTATTCATGCGATTTACAACTGGAAGTGCCTGCTGAACTATTTTAAAGACAAAACGCGCCAGCACTTTGCCCTGCGATGGGAATGGGCGCTGGCCTTGGCCTTGTGCGGCCTTCTGCTCATGGGTACGATCAGAGATACCACGCCCTTTTCAACCCTGTTGGCCTGGCAGGAATCAGTGAAGTCATCATATGACAGACTCCCGGCACAGGCACCCATTGCCCATGCAGAACTGCTGACACTCGATCAACTCGCAAAACAGATCGATGGCGTGGAGGCCGCCGGACTGGAAACCAATCTGGAAGCCAACAGCATCACACTGACCTCGCCAGAGGAAACCATCGGTGAACTGGCCCAGCGATACGGCAAGACCCCATCAGAGATCTATCAACTGGCCCTTGGCAACACCTCGACCACGCAAACGCATCTCGGAGGTCAAGGCAGAGGCGGATACGGTGGTGGCGGAGGCGGGCAGCGGTTCGGTCAAATGACACTGAAAGACTTTTGCGAACAGGCCGGTCTGGACATGGTCACTGCCATGGAAAAACTCAACCAGGCCGGGTGCACGGCCTCTGACTCCATGACCATGCGTGACATTGCCAGTACCGCGGGGTTGCACCCCTCAGAGTTGCGAAGCCTGTTGGAGTAGGGTTGCTGTACTCAGAGGTTGTGAGAGAGTGCCCTAATACGCGACTGTCTGAATCTTATATTTAATGTTGCCTACCCCCGCAGAGTGAGCAGCATTGACCTGACCTCTACCGCACTGAACAGATTCAAGCGGTAATAACTGGTGATTCTCACAAAAATCTAGGGTCGCACAATCAACCGCCACTGGATCCAGAGAGACCATGGCGCCAGAAAAAGAACTCCCGTTGCCATTCCCACTCATGATGATATTGACGCACACGACTTTGTGCGCAAGCACAGAGAGTACACCCTTGGCGTGTCTGGCAACCGACTCGTAGTAATGTTCTGGCGTGGCATTCCAGTCATAGGTGATGCCGCCATAGTATGCAATTTCAACGCATTTGCCGCATTTGATACATTTACGTGAATCAATCGCTACATGACCGTCTACAATGGCAATGGCGTGACTCGGACATTCACGCACACACCTGCGGCAAGCATAGCATTTCTTGACATTGACCTGGGGACAACTGGTGGTACGCTGATGAATCTTTCCTTTTTTTGACGCCAATCCTTGTCCTAAATTGATAATAGACCCGCATACACTCATCTCCATGGATGGTGCAAAGCAACACACAGAGACCACGCCATCAAGATTCGGCAATTCGCCCGCAAGATAGACATCAGCCTCCAAGTCGCGATGGTTTTTCCGACTAATTTCGTGCTCCCCATAGATACCATCCAACGTCATGAAGGGTATGTATTCACCTGATATCGCGCAAGCATCCAATGCACGATATGCACAGACGATACCATGGCTCTTGTAGTCAAGGTGTTGATTGGACGTATTACACAAAAAGGCGAATTGTTCATTTTTATTCAGTAATCGAGCAAACGCACCCGTATACCGCAGTGTTTCCGCTGGGAAATTCTCGCAGGATTTCACACCGACCACGCCATGGATTTTAAAGCGAGACAGGAATGGGTATGTCCGGTGTCCCAGTATAGTCTCCAACACAAACAGTTCTCTATCTGTGGTATATTGCACAGAGGCAGGGACATAGTATACATGAGCGACAGTATTTTTTTTGCATGACAAGTCATTGTGTTTTATTTTAGTCATATCGTTTATTATATATCCGGAGCATTTTTGATGCTGAACGCATTTAAGGCTTCAGAATTTACGACTTGCATAAGGGTATAGGGTCTTATACGATCTTGAGTAATCCGATAGGATATCCACCGGTCGGTCAGGCAGAGCCCAGCCCATAAACAGGTAAAATGCATGGCTCCGAGCCATTATACAACACTTGGTCATAATGAGCATACGCAAAAAACTACTGATTCTCCTGGTGATGGTGTCACTGATACCCCTGATGGTGACCTTTGTGCTGAGGCAGATGTCCATGCGTATCGCGCGCGCGCACATCACCCAAAACATTCACACGACCATGGACAAAAATGCCAGAAATTCTCTGGCCGAATTATTGGCACACTACGAACAGATCATGGTCAGGGAACAGTTGCTCATGGAGGGGTTGATTCGTTCCCAGGCAAGAGAGACTGAGCTATGCCTGGATCTTGACGAAGAGCAGAGAATACAGGCCCTGATGCAGATCTACACAGACGTGAGTCGTCTGAGTCCCAAGGGTTTGTTGCGACAGCAGACCCTTATGGTCGATGGCTCCTTTATTTGTTACCCTGAAGCCATGGCTCCAGACCTTGATTTCAGAGGAAAGCCCTGGTTTGACCGCGTTCGGCAGACTTCGGAACTGCTTCGTATTGGTCCTTATATTGACCCGGTCACACAAAATGCACTGATGACCATCGCCATGCCAATACACCAGAAAAATGGTGTTTTGACAGGCGTCACTGCAATCGATCGCCAGGTTCCGGATCTGATGACCAACATGACCTTGCCCGAAAGATGGCGAGAGGACGCTGAGCGACTCATGGTACGTTTGGGCAGCCAGAAAAAAGATCGCAATAGGCTCACCATTTTCCTGCGCAGTCACACTACCCGGGAGAGGGGTGTCGGATATAGCATTGAATCGGAAATACTGGCCTCAGATGATTCTGTCAACTACGAGGCCATGATACAGAGTATCAAGGCTCAACAGCCTGGCGTGACGAGGATGGACTACCGGGGGAAAGATTCCCTCTGGGCGTATGGAAGGGCATCCACAGGCGGGGTACTGCCTGTGTTGATCGTTCCGTATGCACGCGTGGTGGAATTGGCCGCTGTAATTGAGGATCAACTCATGGGTCAGTCGCAACTGTGGTGGCGATTTGGAGGCATGGTGCTGCTCGTGGTATTTGTGGCCATGATTGTCCTGGGTGTGACTCGTGCCAGGGCCATCACGCAGCCCATTGTGGCGTTAACGGAGGCCAGTGGCAGGCTGGCCACTGGTGATTATAGCACGCGTACCCGGATTGAGACGGGTGATGAATTGCAGATTCTGGGTGAGGCCTTTAATGACATAGGCCCGCATCTGTTGGATAGAGAGCGTATGAA
The DNA here is from genome assembly GCA_021736645.1 of Phycisphaerae bacterium. Lineage (GTDB taxonomy): Bacteria > Planctomycetota > Phycisphaerae > Sedimentisphaerales > Anaerobacaceae > JAIPFM01. Next base: position 11,087 of record JAIPFM010000063.1, read on the forward strand.
ACGCTCTCTGGAAATTGCCGGCGCCATTCAGCAGAACCTGTTGCCACGCGCCAATCCCACACTGGCACACTTTGATATTGCAGGCAGGTGTGTGTATTGCGATCAGACAGGGGGGGATTATTATGACTTCATCCCATTGGAGGATCAGCCTGGTGGTCAACTGGGCGTTGCCGTGGGGGATGTGACCGGCCATGGCATTGGCGCTGCATTACTCATGGCCGCGGTGCGCGGTGTGTTTCGTCAAGGGGCACGAGAGTATGGAGATCGTCTCCAGGAACTGTTGGCCCACTGCAACAATCAACTCGCCCAGGATTCGGATGATGACAAGTTTATCACCCTGTTTTACGGGATTCTCAGCAGCCGGGACCGCTCCCTGATATGGGCATCCGGCGGGCATGATCCGGCCCTCTGGTATCATCACCGGACGGATAGATTCGAGGAATTGCCCAATACCGGTCCACCGGTGGGCCTCTTTGAGGGCATGGTCTTTGACCAGTTGGGCCCGATCTCCCTGGAGTCCGGAGACATCTTGGTCATCGGCACAGACGGGATTTGGGAGGCCCAGGATTCCGGTAATGAAATGTTTGGCAAGCCCCGTCTGATGGAACTCATTCGAACCAATCAGGAAGAAAACGTCCAGGCCTTGTGTGCCAGCATCACCGAGGCTGTATTAAATTTTGTGACGCCCTCGCTGCCGGAGGATGATATCACGCTTGTCGTAATTAAAACTCACTGAACCCGACTCTTGATTAAGACCAGAGGAGACTCATATGGAGCAAGGACAATCCTATCTGAAAATTGAACACAGCCTGGATGAGACATTTGTCACAATCAACGTACCGAAACTACTGGATGAGGACGTCATTAAAGAGATACAGACCTGTCTCTTGGGGATTGTTGACTCTGGCAAACACCACAAGATGCTGCTGAATTTTTCCGAGGTCGCATTTTTATCGTCCAGTTTTCTGGGAACCCTGATCAAGGTGCTCAAGAGGGTCCGAGAGAAAAATGGAGAACTGACCCTGATCAACATTGGCCCCAACATATTGAAGGTCTTCAAGATCACTCAACTGGACAAGGTTTTCACGATCGTCTAAAGAGGTGTCTCTGTATTCTGAGAATGTCTCCCGGACGTCAAGCATCGACCTGGAAATAATTCGGGTGTGCGGGCCTTGTAGTCCAGATATGCCTGCCCAAACTGGTTTTCCAGGTCATGGTCTTCATGGTGAATCGAGGCCTTGAAACTGAGGTAGGCTACTGGAGGGACCAGGAGCATCACCCAGGAGTGGAAGAATAGGACAACACCGGGACAGATCAGCACGATCCAGGCGAAATAGATGGGATGCCGTGCCAAAGCATACAGGCCCTGGGTCACCAGTTTCTTGTTACGGTATCCTTGGTTGAAAGTGCGAAGGGCAATCACGTAGACAATCGTGCCTGCCACGAGCAATACACTACCCAGGACCTGAAAAAACCATGGGGGCATGCCCTGGATCGTGAAGACGGAGGGATACCGGTACGTCAGCCACCCTGTCACCATGCCGCAGAGTACCGTGATAATGGAAAACCTGGGACCTATACCGCACCGGGTCATGCGTTTGGAACCAGAGGACATGAGACACCTCAACCTCGCTTTCATGGAACGTTGTCTCCGCTCTGTTCTTGGGGAACTTCTTTCCCCGGCATGTCTGATGGAATGGCCTTGTCAGGGGTTACACCGTATTTCTTTTTTCGAGCCCTCCCCGATGGGCAGCCCCCAAACGTTATGAGCATTTCTATTTTCTGGAGTATCCTGGCGAACCGATTACCCTTTCTGGCATTGGTGCACACCGGACAATGCAATTCGCAGAAGTCTGGATCCTTTAGATTCATGTTTGTGGTCTCCTGAACGTTCTTGTAGGTTCAAATTATGCAAACTGCAAATATGCCGTTTGCAGACGACCGTATACAGGTCCAAACCCACAGCCGAAAACTAACTGATACAAAGCACAGGGCTATTCCGGCAAGGTCAAAATGTCTGCGCCCTCTTGGGTCACCAAGATTGTGTGTTCAAACTGGGCACTTCGTTTCAGGTCAGAAGTCACCACAGTCCAGCCATCGTGCCAGCGAGTCTGTTTCCAGATTCCCATGTTGATCATGGGTTCTACGGTAAAAACCATCCCGGGTTTAATTCGGGTCTTGTCTTTGGGTTCATAAAAATGGGGCACCGTGGGATCCCCATGGAACTGGGTCCCAATGCCGTGTCCACAATAGTCGCGTACCACACTAAAGTTGTGCCTTTTTGCATGGGCTTCGATGGCTTGGCCAATATCTCGAATATAACCATTGGGTTTGATCGCGGCAATGCCACGCATCATGGATTCGTAGGTCACTGTCAAGAGTTTTTGAGAGGCCCAGTCAATCTGGCCGACGGCAATGGTTTCCGAGCAATCACCGTGGACCCCATTGAGAAAGAGGGTCACATCCACATTGACGATGTCTCCATCTTCCAGAGGTCGATCATCCGGGATGCCATGGCAGATGACTTCATTGACGGAAGTGCAGGTGCTCTTGGGAAAGCCGTGATAGTTCAATGGGCTTGGGTATCCGCCCTCGGCAATAGAGGCTTCATGCACGATCGCATCGAGATCGTCTGTGGTGATACCCGGGCGCACTGCTTTTATGGCGTGGTCCAGCACCCGGCGTGCAGCACGGCATGTCTTGCGCATCTGTTCGATGTCTTGATCCGTTAATTTAATCCTGCGTGATGACGTCTTGTCGCCCCCACCGGTTTTAACATAATCAGGACGTTTGATATGAGCAGGCACCAGGCGAGTCGGGCTCACCCGTCCCTTGGAGATCCCGGATTTTGGTGCCATCGGGAGGTGGATGGAGTCCCGTTCCGTTTCAGATGCTTCATCCTGGAACCTATGGCATTTTTTGTATTTCTTCCCACTTCCACACCAACAAGGATCGTTTCGATTCAGTCTTCTGTTCATCTTTCCTATTTCTGTCACTGGGGTGCTGCAAACTTTATGGTCTAGCATTGTGCTGATCAATTTATTTTGAGTCCCATTATAGGCGAGATAGCCAGTTTAAGACAGCCAACTGTTCAGGTAAGACCCAGAATGTAAGTCTCCGGCATCATCACTCAGAGTAAAACGCACGTTATTATCACAGTCGTCCATGATGATGACTCCTTTGCAGATGTCCTGTTAATAGTGATAGCGTGCTCGCAGGCCAACCCAAAAATCACTCTGCTTTTCCCCAAATTCAGTGTACGAATCGCCCACAAGGAACGTGGTTCGCAACCGCAGTTCCAGGTTCTTGACTCCGGTGTACAGCCATTCCGGTCCCAGGGAAAAGCTATGGTCATTCACATTGAGTATGCTCGTCACGGAGGGGGTGAAATAGAGTATGTCAAAGGGCTCCTTTTGGCTGACACGCAGGTAGAGGTAGTCTCTCATGGGATTTTTCTGACTGTAGTGGTTTTTCGAAATGCTTGAGGCCCTTTTGAGCCCTGATGTATCGCCAGAGGCAAGATAGGTGTTGTACCCTTCGTCGATGAAAGAGTAGTAATCACCCATGTCACTCTCTGTAAAGCCTGTGGCATTGTGATAATACTCAAAGATGGTAGTCGTCTCTGATTCTGTGAGGTATCTGAGTCCTAGCAGCGTGTTGGTGGCATGGGTGGTTCTGTTATAAAGAGTGCCGGTGTCATCAATGAATGTTTGTTCATAGTCCCTGATGATGGCCAGTTCTCCATGGATCTCAAAATTGGAGGTGATATTCCTGGAGAAGTCCATCCCGTATCGAGTTGTTTTGCTTGGGCCTGCCAAAAACAAAAAATCTATATCTGTGTCGTGGAGCAGAAAATACGCCCTGCCTGCGACATTCATGCCGGTGATCTGTCCGAGGTCTTCGTTGAGGTGGTCATAGACAGGGACCAAAGCTGGTGTAAAGGAGAACGTTTTTAAAGGCCCCTCAAAACTCTTGATATAGTCTGCGCTCGCCACCACAAAGCCCTCACGAGCGAGTTCGGGGTCTGTGGGATCTTTGGGTCTGTCCAAAAAGGCCACAGGGTTCCACGCGTAACCTTTTCCCCATTTTAAAGTGGCTTTGCCCACTTGAAAGCTCAGACCTGGTGAGGGTCTCAATGACCAGGTACCTTCATACAGCGTGGTTTCTTCTGACCACCCGAGATCATCATGTTTGGCATCGGTGTTAACAATGGCTCGGAATTCAGACGTGCCTTTTTTATAGCTGCCGTCCAGCAACGCGGTAAAGTTGGTTTCGTAGCGGAGTGGTTCACTGTCCCGGTCATAAAACTTAAGCTTGTGCGCGGTTGAGTCCTCATCCAATCCATAAACGATTGGATAAAACTCGAAATACCCCCCGAACTGGCAGGGCTTTTCTTCTATCTCTGACAAATCAAAAGAGTAGTCCTCTTGGGCCCATGCCATGGTGACATAGAGTGTCAATACGATCCACCATATGCCCGAGGGTCTCATTGCCTCAAGGACTCCAGATTGGGCATAAACGTGAGTGTAAAGATTTCATCCTTGAAGGTCCGTTTATTTAGATTGGCGTGTATCATCACGGATTTGTAGCCCTTGTGCAGAGGACTGTCCGTTTCAATCACCGACGGCCTGACAATACCATTCCCGAAGTCTTTGGTTTCCTTGAAAACCATGGTCTTTATCAGCATAGACGCTGCGGTCAGGCATTCGATTTTGGTGGGTAGTGTCTTTTCCCTATTTACCCACATTTTGAGTTTGTCATAGGCCACGGTCTTGGTTTTTGCCTTGAGGTGGAGGATGGTTTCGCCATTTTGAGCCTCAATCTGCGTAACGGCATATTCCGCTGAATAATCCAGACGCAAGATATCGGAGTTGTTAAACACACCGCCGACCACAGACTGAAGGCTCGTGATGCGCATGGGTTTGCCCACATTGGGAATGTAAAGCCACATGTTTTCGTCGAGTCGTAGGGTGCTTCTGCCTTTTTCACTGGCAGGGGACAGAAACACGGAGGCCACCTTATCCATGCCTTTTTTTATGGAATAAAGGACAAACTCCTTTCTCTTGCCATCCGGCTCAATATTGATCAGCTTTCTGTAGGACTCGTAGGACTCCGGATTCAAATTTCTGTCTAATTGTCTCAGCAGTTGATTGGCCTCTGCTAACTCGGGGTTGGCCTCCGGTTCAGACGTCGCGTACACTGTAGTCGCAACCAGTGACATAACCATCCAGGTTAATAGACGTATCTTACTCATTTGGACTCATCTCCTACACATGACGCAGTGCATCAATGGCGTTCATTCGTGAAGCCTTATAAGCAGGATGAAGACTTGCCAAGGCTGATATTGTGATGACAATGGTTGAAATCAAGAAAACATCCTGCAAAGGCATGTTGAGTGAAAGCAACAATCCCTTTTGCCTGCCAAACTCAAAGGTCAGATGTGCCGCATCCAGCAGGAAAATAATGACCACACCCAGGACATTGCCAACCACAGCACCAAAGACCCCCAAGGACAGGCCCTCCACGAGGAACATGGCCATAATTTTTCCAGGCAATGTGCCAATGGCTGCTATGGTGCCAATTTCTCTGATCCGTTCATAGACCGCCATGACCATCACATTCATGATGCTGATCAGAACGATTGCCATAAGCATCAGCTTCACAAAGAATGTCATGAGGTCTATCATTTTGGCAATATTATAGAACGGTGACAGTTTTTCCCAGGTATGCAGCTCAAACGCAGGTTTGCCCTGTTGGTTGAGCTCAGCGCCAAGTGATTCTTTCAGGTCTGCAAATACACTGTGGAGCTTGGTGAAATCTTTCAACCTGATGGCGATTTCACTGATCTCCATCGTCTCCATCCTCAGGACCTCTTGGGCATCCTCGAAGTGAATGTACCCATCCCGCCCCCCAGGGCCCGTGGCACTTTCAAGAATACCACTCACGAGGAATTGTTTGCCATTCACAGAGCCATCCCGATTGGTGGCAATGACCACCACGGTATCGCCCACCTTGACCTTCATGCCCTTGGCCAGGAGTTCAGGTAGAATGATATCCCCTGGCTGTAGCGATTTTTCTCCTTGTGTGATCCTGGACAGGAGCAGCGGTGATGTCTTGATTTCATCGTCAGGATATACGCCGTTGAGTCTGATGTTGGTGGTTTCCATAAAATTGCTGAACATGCCACCGAACTTGATTCGCTTTGAATAGGCCTCGATCTCTGGCATCTCATTTAAGGCCTTCTCAACCTTGGCGAATGCCTTCGGGTTCAAACCCAAGGTCAGGGGCAGGTTGTCTATGGAAGCCACATACCCCTTTCTGTGAATCTGAATATGTCCGAGAAAGGAGTCCGTGATCTGTCCGATCATCATATGCTTGAACGATGCAGACACCGAGATAAACACCAGCACAAAGACGACCCCAATAGAGACAAGCGATGCCGTTAAAAGCGTGCGTCTTTTATATCTCAGTAGATTTCGCAGGGCGATCTTCAGCAAATCAAGCATGGTTATTTCACCCCTCCCTTGACCAGTTCTCCGTCTTCCAACGTATAGATGATTTCAGCCTCACCCACGATTTTTTGATCATGGGTGGAAAAGATGAATGTGGTCCCGAGTTCATTCTTGATCCTCTTCATGATGTCAATCACCCTGTAGGCGGTTTTGTGGTCAAGATTGGCCGTGGGTTCATCCGCCAGCACAAGCTTTGGATGGGTGACCAGGGCCCGGGCAATGGCCACCCTCTGTTTCTGCCCGCCTGATATCTGGTACGGGTATTTGTCCCTCTGGTCAGCCATGCCCACGGCATCCAGGAGATCAAGCACACGCTGCTTTCTCTCTCTGGCCCCTGTCTTTTGGACCAACACCAGAGGATAGGCAACATTTTCATACACAGTCAGTACGGGCATCAGATTAAAATCCTGGAATATAAAACCGATCGTTCTGCCCCGAAACGCCGCGGCCATACGCGTATCCAGCTTGGAGACATCCGTATCATCGACCGTTAAGACACCCGAAGTTGGTTTATCCAGACACCCCATAAGATTTAAGAGCGTGGTCTTGCCACTGCCGGACGGACCCACAAAGGAGACAAAAGACGACGTCTCAATCTCAACATTCACCTGCTTCAGGGCCTCAACCTCTGTCTCCCCCATGCGGTATGTCTTGGACAAGTCACGTGCAGCGATCAAGCTCATAAAACGATCCCTTGATTTTATTTCTTATTGGGTGCTCATATTCCCCAAGACAGCGCCTCATCCTTCGCTGTCCTATCTAAAGAGTTAAACGACGCACAGGTCTCTTCCCAGCGAAATCTTTTTGGATGGAACAAAGATACCCTCGTCTTCATGATGAGGGTATCTCTGTGCTTCAACAGGTCTGGCACATTGACGCTGTTCAAAGCTGACAAATGTAGATCTCTGGTGCCATCACTCAGCACGACAGGATCTGAATGTCGCTGTTTTTACCACAGACTTCGCTGCATGCGACATCGAGGTTGCCCAACCTGGCCACACCATCCTCGCCCTCGGCACCTTCTACCTGACGATCCCAATCGACCACCGGGGAGACCGCGCTGGAGATTTTGACATGCCCTCCCCCTGCCTCTCTGCAAATGCCCATTGCGGCGCTGGCGTACGTTGCCTTGAGCCATCACTGACGCTTTGGAGACTGACAGTGTGTTGCCGGCCCAGACCGGTCTCAAGTTTTGGCCGCGTAAGCGGATCATCTGATTGCCCAGCCTGACTGTCACGGCATTGTAATGGCCTTCCAGCATTTTCTCCGTGCGAAAGGCTGAGACCGACACAGTGCCCCCACCCGAAAGCAGGTCGGTCACATTTTGGACCAGATGGGCCGGGCCAAGATGGATGTTTCGTTCCTGGCCCTGTTCGATCTTCACAATGAAGTGCGTCCCCAGTTCTGACGGGCCAGTGCTCTTCTCGCATGGGCCGGTGATGATGCGGACTACTTCACCCTGGAGTGCGACAATCTCTGGCGATAATCCCTGTCGCACCACACCCACGGCATCCCCCATGCCCCGCTGAGCCAAGGTGACTGAAGCGAGACTCAATAAAACAACCATGACGACGGAAAACACAGTGCCTTTTATCCGTTTCATTTTTATCTCCTTTTCTCGAACCAACAATGCCTGACACTGAGTGTCAGTTCAGCTCACAGACATTGTCTAGAAAGTATCTTCAGGCCACTCAAATTTTTCTGTTTTAATCCAGCCCTGCTCAGGCAGAGAATCAAAACAAACAGGGGTTGGATTGCACCAGCGATCACCCGGTAGAATTTCCCATTGGGTATATCTGTTCATGGGCGACGCTGTTTTGTCAATCCTGTAACCCTCCGCATGAAACCCAACAGCTATGTCCCTTATGTTTGAATCAGTATCCACGATGTTTCTCCTTTCATTTTAGAGACAACATTTCGCTTTGGCAGCCATGAAATAGCTACAATTCCTATGGTTTTGTAGAAACATATCTTGACATTCCACAATGGTATGGATGATAGTCTGCATGCATTGACCATTACCCAAGCAGGAAATCTTTTGGATTTCCGACAGATCAATCTGTGCCAACGGCCGATCAAGCAGCTTCGTTCTTAATTCTTCCACCAGCCTGTCGCATTCCGGAGCATTGACAATGTCAAAAGCAGTAAAATGCAGGTCTCCGGTATCGTCACTTATGGCGAAACGACCATTGTCATCACAGTCGTTCATGATTATTGCTCCCCGGCAAATAGCCTGGTAATTTCCAGTTTTACAGAATTTGTATAACGGAGTCACACAAGATGCTCAAGCAGACCTCTAATGAATAGGGTTAATCGTAACTCGCCCGGGTCACTTCATCACTCATGGTTGGCGCAACAAGAGGCTTCCATGTAGAGTTCTCCCATGTCCCAAGATGAGTATGCATTTCAAGGTACTTTTTCGGTATAGGGTGCGTGCCCACAACCACTTTGACCTCATAGCGTTTTTCAAGAAGTTTTATGAATGTATCGATATAGGGACAGGGAGGGTAACCAACCACCAGGCCGGTCGCTAAATGAATAACCTCTACGCCATTCTTCACCATCTCTTCGCCCGTATATTCTATGTTGCCGCCAGGACAACCATCGCAGGTTGTAAAGCCAACCAACTCAATGTCGGTGTCCTTGTATACACTGAAAGCCCCCTCTCTATGCCTCATCGCTCGGAAACACTTTCCCCCCGCACAGCGGCGATAACGATCGCAGATGACTATTCCAATGTTAATCTTTGACTTCAATTCAATTCCTTTCAATTCTTTTTTTAGTCGCGATTGAGTAATAAGGCTAGTTCTGTGACTCTGCGTCCTAAATCCCTGGCTGCTTGGATCCCGACGTTACCAGATTCGATTCCATCCTTGGCGTGGCTCACCAGGGAGGCTCCAAAATGTGCAGCTTTGGTGCCACCACTGACACAGACCATATCGTGACAGAACATGGCAGTCTGGACACAATCCTTCCAAATGCGCCTGTTGTCGCCATGTTTCTTTATTCGCGATTGTCTTCGTCATAGCTTTTCCGCAAAATAGCTCATGCAAATTCGTTTGTTGTCAATGGTCCACATGCACTATCTCCATAGCGAGGCTCACATAGAGTCCATGCCAAAACCAGGGCGAGTGAAAAGACGACTAACCCCAATACTAATAGCCAAAAATATCCCAACATGTCAGCAATCAAACCACCGAGCAGGGGCATAAAATACAGCGGCAGAAGCATGGTTCCCTTGATGGCGACCAGCAGCATACGCGTTTCAGCGGGTCCAATTTCCAGTATGTACCCATTGTAGCCAAGCATAAGCGCACTGGAAGCAAAGCCTGTCACAAAGAAGGCCAGCGAAAAGATGAAAACACCCTGTGCAAAAATGCTCAATACCAGCGATATGATGGCTGTTATTATGCCTGCATGAATGAGGATTCTGGTGCCAATTTTGTTTCCGAGAGGCATCCACAACAAGTTGCTCAACATGGCTCCTAGTTTCATGCACACTATGAAAATCCCCACCCACTTCAGAGAAATATGGCGATGTTGCGTGGCATAAAGCGTCATGAAAGGCATGAAAAATGCGAGTTTAGAAGTCAAAAGCTCAACGACAATAAGTCTCTTTATCACAGGGTAGGTTTTGACAACTCTTAAGCATTCATGCCAGAGTGACGGCATAGCATCTGTAGATTCGACCTGGGGATTATTTGGGAATTTGAACATCGACATTGCTGTATAGGCAATAATCAGTATGACAAAAGAAAACAGGAAGAGAATGCCAAAGTTGTTTGGCCAAAGTACTTTGTCACTTCCGAGTACGAGTTTAACAAGAAAACCTGCCAGTATGGCCATAAAGCCGCCAAAAAACAGCCGCCATCCAAAAAAACTGCTCCTCTTTTCCGGGTGTATTGTTTCGCTTATGATACGGTTGAAAGGAAGCACGGCAATGCCGCCGGCAAACGAGTATAGACTTACAAGTATGATCGCTGCCCAAAGAAGTGAAGGACTTTGTCCGGAACTCATAAGAGCCAAAATGCCTAGTAGCCCCCATACACCACATCGGGTCCAAATCCCCACGAGCATTAGCGGTTTTGCTGTTTGCGGACGCCGCCGCAAGAGGCGAGACATCAGCAATTGCGGCAATACCGCTGCAGCCTGCATCGCCCCAACGATCAGACCGATGATTAACTTTGACGATGTAAACCCGATTAGAAAAAGAGGAAGCAAAGCAAAGGGTTCAGCAAAAGTGTACGCCATTTCGAAAAAAGTACCATGCACGATGCCAGCCAGCATGTTTCTTTTTTGGAATGGATGGTGTTTTGTTTCTTGAGGATCTTGCATTGAAACCGTACGGACTCAGAGTCAGTCAGTGCTTTTCCCGCATCATTCAAAATGTCCAGTTGCTTTAGGCTTGGGGAATGTCAAACGCCTGCAGGAATTGAAAATATCATAGGCCAGGATTCGATTTTAATTATATCAGTTCTCGCGGGTCGCGACCTGCTTCGATGTCTCGTATCTTGTTCACTCTTCTTTCGTGTCTGCCGCCACCAACATCGGCATTAAGCCAGGCTTCTATTATCTTGCGCATCAAAAGCTCACCGGCCTGATCCGCTGAAAGGCATAAGACATTTGAATAATTATGATGCCGTGAAATCTCTGCACTTAGCTCATCAGAACACACGGTTGCCCTTATCCCCTTTACTTTGTTCGCAGCTATACACATACCCACCCCCGTAGAGCATACCAATATGGCCCTGTCAATCACCTTCCTTACTACAGCCATCGCCACTGCATATGCTATATCCGGGTAGTCCACTGGGTCTTCACTGTCGGATCCAAAATCAATGCATTCATGGCCCAACTGTGACAACAGCCCTATGATTGACTCCCTGGCCTCATACCCGCGATGGTCGCAACCAAAACCAATTATCATCCTGATATACTCTCATAGAACAGATCGGCTATTGTGATGTAAATCTTTCCGGATGCTTGTCGTGTCTTTCTTGGCAAAGTTTAACACACAGCCTCGATTAAGATCGTCATCATGGCTCAGTACATCGCAGTACCTTCTCAGGAAGTGAAAGCCTGACTGTTGGATCTCATGGATTATGTCGGCCACACTAACACCTCGGAATTCTCTGCCGGCGCCGTCTTCCATTGTGTGTTTTGGGTATACAGAGAGCAGGCCATCATTGTCCAATATGTGTAGGCATTTGTCATACAGACGTTTTCTTTCTGATTGTCCAATATAGTGTAGAACATCGTAAAGTAAGACGACATCTACAGCTCCATCGACAAAGGTAAGATCAGTTTGGCCTGATGTCTTTATCGTTTTGATGTTTTTCAACCCGAGACGGTTCGCCTTTTCCTTCAGTCTATTTAAGGGCTGTTGAAGCTTATCGATGGCGTATACTCTGCCTGTATTTCCGACGGCGAATGCAGCCGGTATGCTATAATGTCCGACACGACATCCGAAATCCAGAACCTTATCTGCAGTCTTGACTCCAACGTTTCTCAAAAAGGCGACACCGTCTCTATCATCCCAGTTTTTGAGGGTATCGACCAATGTAACTTTCACCCGCTTAACATCGACCATGGTAATTTCAATTTTGTCTGAATCAACTGCCTAGGCAACCTTGACTTTCTTGGCGCGGTGCATTTTGTGCCCATGCCCGACAGCATTTGCAAAAGCCTCTTCTAATAATGCGACTTGGAATTGCATATTGCCGGGCTACGAACATCGATGTGTACTATAACAGGACATTGCAGAGCCTTGGATACTGGACAGGCCTTTTCTGCACACAGCACTGCTTCGGGTGCCTCCTTTATGTGCACCTCACCTTCGCAAGAATGAAGGCTCCATACGGCATGTGCAATAAACGGCCTATCGCGTCAATAAACGGTGACCAGCCCAACATGGATTTTCAACGAGGAATGAATCCAACAGTGACCACCTGTACTCGCCCAAATGGCTCCAAGCGTCTTTATATCGTAGGTCGTTGCTACGCTATCAAAATCATATCGTGAAGGTTCATTGATCATTATGCCCCGTCTCATATCAGTCAACACGTTTCAGATGCAGGAATTACCGTGTCGTTTACTTACCTCGGCATTTGAACAATTTTCAAAGAACTTTTCACGCCACCACAAAAAATGGCCCCAGGGATTTTCGAGACAGTATTTTTCATCTTCCGGAATACCCGACCAGGCATTCATACCCTCTAAAATCCCAGAACAGGGCTTGTGGAAAGCCAATAGCTCATAAGCACATTTGATGAGCGCAAATCTCTTGTTCGCATCTGGGCTATTTCCACAGTGATCGGGATGATACTTCTTCGCCGCCCGACGATAAGCTTTCTTGAGATCATCTTGGTCGGCTTGTTCTGCAACTCCCAGTATCTTACGGGCTGCTTTCCTAACCTCAAAATCCTGGGAGATGTGCTTCATAAATCCACGATCATGTTTCATTGAACGGGTGCCCTTCTGCTCCTTCTTGGATCAGTGAGGTTTAGTAGAACCCATTTCAAAACTGATTTTGAAGCGCAATCGAGCGAAAAGGTTGTGGGCAAGGCCGGAGGTGAGAAGGGCTCGGAGGCGTACTGAAGTACGTCGAGAACCCTTTTTGCCGACAACGCAGTCCCACGAGCTTTGCAGCCGGTTGCAGCCGAAAGGAGTTTTGAAATGGGTTCTAAGAACTCCTTGCACTACATACCAACAAAGCGGTCGATCACATCCGCGTCTTTAAATACCACAAGTGTAGGAATTGTCTGCACATCAAAGCGTTCGGCCAAATGTGGTGCGTTTTCAATATTGACCTTGACAAGTTTTGCCCTGCTGCCGACCGTATCCATTCTTTAAACCTCTCTATTGGGCCAAAAAAGTCAGCTTATTCCTCGACGATGATTGCCTCAACGGGGCATTCTTCCGCGGCCTGCCGGACTGCGTTCTCGTGCTCGGGGGGGACCTCGTTGCCCAGAACCTGTGCAAACTCGTCGCCCAGTTCAAAGACTTCAGGACATGTTTCAATGCAGAGACCACATGCGGTGCACGTATCTTCGATTCTGACCTTCATAATAAAGCCCCTTTTGGCATTGGATTAACCTCTTGCCATTTTTGTACCACACTGAGGACAGCTTCTTTGATTACACGGATGTCCCGTCACATGAGGTGCCGTTGTTCCGCATTTCGGACACACACAATGTCCGCCCGACCCTGCAGCAAACGGTCCACCCATCCTGCCTTTACCCTGGCCTCGGCCCATACCGCGTCCCGTACCGGGCCCTTGGCTGCCAGGACCTGTACCATTTCCTCTTGGCATAATATCCATCCTTTCATACAAAACGACCGCCTTCTGTTATCCATCCCTTTATGACATCATTCTGGCGTGACTTGCACGGTGCCTTCCATCGTGTTTTGATGCTTGCAGCAGGCTGTTAATCGCAGAATTGTCTAACGGTAGATGTGCCGCGAGATGGGTGACAATGTGGTGATGGCCTCAGCCAGATGAACATCCACCAGCAAGCCATTCGTGGCCTGCAATAGCAGTTTCATCTCTTGGGCCATACGCCGGCTGTGCACTATCTTTTAATGGTAAGACGGATGCGAATGGCCACCGTGGTTGGCAAAAGTCCGAACATAATCCTTGAACCACTGCCTTATCTCTCCGAGCTGTTCTGGTTTCATCTTGTAGGGGGGCATCAAAATATCCCTATGTCGAATCAATCCTTCGGTCTCTCACCAGCCAATGCATCCATACCGTAATGGATCGACCATCGGTCAGGTTTTGGGTGTGCCCACCTCAGGGCCCTAATTCTTGAGTTTGGCAATCATTTCTTCTACCTCTTCGGCACCTTCTGCATAGAATCCTCTTTCATTGGGATCAAGCTCATTCAAGAGACGCAAGAATTCACCGGCATGTTCCTTTTCCTCATCAGCAATGTCCATCAGTACCTCTCGGGCCAGTTCATGGTCTGTACTTTCGGCCAGTTGCTGATAGAGCTGGATCGCCTCGTACTCTGCGGCGATCATGAAGCGTATGGCACGCACCAATTCCTCCTGAGTTAGTTTTTGATTGTTTTTGAGGACTGAAAACGGGTTACAAAATTCTGGCATGGGTCTATTTCCTTATTGAATAGTGTGGTTAGTTTTTCAGGTCAAGCACCGGTGTATCTGGGAATGCGTCTATGCTGTCAATTTCAATGACATTGTCTTTGACCGATAGAACCTTACAGCGACTGATGGCAATCAGATTGGGGCGTACCGCCGAATGCGTGGCAAAAACGCCTCGCATGGGATTGTCCTTATTCCCTTGAGGGTGAACCTGAAGCACGGCTCGCTTCTCAGGTGTATCGTTCTTGTCAAACCAGTAAATCACGGTCACATGCGAAAAGTCTTCCAATCGCATCAACCCGGGCTCATATTGCTTGTCTATCACGATATAGGTATGTCCCTCCTGTTTCTTCACAGATCCAATGGGATACAGTTCAAACGATTGTCGCACTGTAGATTCCTTTCCACTCCCTGACTGATTGGCACAACCCACGGCAAACAAAAGAGCTGTGACTGATAATACGCTGAGCATCCTCATAGCATCCTCATTGTTTACATACAGGACAGCCGGTCAACGTATCAAAAGGTTTTTGGCACGTTTCACAATACCCGGCCGTAGGCAAGCGTCTGTAGGCCTTCTTCTTTGCACAGAATGTGCCTTTCATGATTGTTTTGCCAGCTTTCTCACATTTGATTTCATCGTTAAACATAAAGCGGGTGCATTTGCCACAATAGGACCCAATTTTCTTGTCCATTCCGCATTTATCGCAATGAACCGTACCTGCCTCGGCCGCCACAGTATTGCATTGTACACAATAGGCATCTTTTGCCATGACCTTTTCACACACGGGACACCTGTAGACCGGATCATTTTGAGTTGTGACCTCACCAGCTTCTTCCTTGACACAGCCAAGGCCCGAACAGCAGATCACACCTAACGTACCTGTCAGAAACTCTCTTCGCTCCATTACAATACCCTTTCTAAAGAATCTTACTGCCAATCATAAATATGCAGACTCCGTCCCCGTGGGTTACGTATGCCTGCCTGTTTGTCGATCACAGCAGCCACGTTCTCTGCTGACACAACGCCCGGCCTATCTCGGCCCAATCCTCACAGACCCTCTGCAAGGCACTTAAGGCCAGGCGATCAGCGTCACGTTGCGAGTACGTTTGGTATTGCACACCTCATGCCCAAAGCATTGCTAGTTTTGCCAATATGGCCTTAACTCCTTTTTATAAAGATAGTTAAAATGTTTCATGGGAGTCTTTTTATGCTTAAGGGGTGCACTTTTGCAACCCATTCTCTTGCTCGCTTAATCACTGCGGTCAAAATGAGCCCCAGTCCCAGGAATAATGCAATAGAGGGTCCTACCGAAAAATCCAGTTGATAAGCGAATATCAGGCCCAAACCAGACGCCAAAATGCCCACTGCCCATACGACCAACACGCGTCCTATCCATCCCAGGCCAAACATCAGGGATAAGGTAGCTGGGATCACCAGATAGGCAAATACCACCACAATGCCGGCCAGACGCACAGCCAGTGTGATCACCATGCCCAATATCAGATAAAAGACCACATCCCAGACCAGAGCTCGGTGTTGGGTTGAATCCTGGGCATTTGCCAGGCGTGACAGAGGCCTGCGTGCCAGATACAAAACGGCAATCACAGGGGTGAACACGGCACCCATCCATCGCAAGTCTGCCTGGCTCGTCCATAGCAGATTTCCAGACAGCAACTGTTGCATGTGCATGTGCCCACCTGGGGCAATGCCCACCAAGAACAAGGCAGCGCCTGCACTCACCGCATAGGTCACCCCAATGATCGCCTCCAGGGAAACCTGCGGCAAACGCACTTTGGCGGTGGCAAAGAAGACGGCTGCCAATCCGATCATGGCCATACCACAAAGAAAGGCCACCAGGGAATCGTCATGCACGTCGAAGAGCAAATGTGCCACAATGCCGCCCACTGCGGCGATCTGAGCCATGGCGATATCTACAAAGATGATCTCCCGTTTGACTACGTGGATGCCCAGATAGCCAAGCATACTGGCCAACAGGGCACTGGCCAAAAAGGGGATACCCAATATTGCAATCATGTCTGACATCATTCGTATCCTTATTTCCATTACCGGGATTGTACCAGGACATAGCGTCCTGCTACGGCCACAGCAAAACATCCTCCGAGACACAGGATGAGGGTCGGGCCATAGGGCAGGTCAAGAAAGTAGGACAAGCACACGCCGCCTGAGCAGGCCAAAAAACCTACGATCCAGCCCCAGATTACGGCTCTTGACCACCGTGTGGTATACAGTGCCGCAATCGTGGCCGGGATCATCAAAAAGGCATAGGCCAGCAGCACGCCTGCGATGGGCACAATGAGAATCGTGATGATCCCCTGCGTGACAAAGAGCAGAAAATCCCACCATCGCTCATGCGTGACACGTCCGGGATGTTCAACCAGGGCAATAAACCGGTGGCGATAGATCCAATGAAACACGATCAAGGCCAGGTACACCCCTGCTGTCACGCCAATCAGGGGCCAGCTCACCCAAAGCATGGCCCCGGACAGGGTCTTGGCCACCAGGCCGGCACCACCCGGCAACTTGTCGGCCCACAGTAAGGACGTCACCAGGGCCATGACATACATGATCCCGATCACGGCCTCACGGGGGACAGCGTGACCGCGTGGCCGCACCCAGGCCAACAGCATGGCCCCAGCCAGAACTGCCGCGGCGGACCAGACGTAGGAGGTCGCTGACCCGTAGGCCACTCCAAAGCCTATCCCCACCATGGCGCCCAGCGCAGCCAGTTGATCGAGGACCAGGTCAGAGAAGATCAAGGTGCGACGTACAATATGCAATCCAATATAGGTGTGCAACGCCAGCACAATTGCCAGTAGTGTGACCTGCATCACAAAAAAATCCAGGAACTCGGACATAAAACACCTGTGTATTTGGGTTCACGGTTCACGTTTGAGACACAGCAACTGTTTTCAACGGTGAACCTTTTTTAACCGTGAACCGCTTTGTCTTAAGGAATCATGTTTTGTTGACCGGCTGCCTCCAACAAATGCTCTATCCAATAATTCATTAACGCAAAATAATCATCTATATCCTCTTGCCCACCCACATAAAGCGGGACAATTACGGCCGTGGCATGGGTGCGTGCGGCCACACTCTGGATCTTTTGCTGATCGAAGTAATTGGCTGCCAGGATGATCTTCAACTGTTCCTCCTTCATCTTTTGGATCAATCCGGTCACGTGTTTGGGCGACGGCGGGATGCCCGGCTTGGGCTCGACAGTGCCTGCCTCGTGCAGACCATAGAGTTTTAAAAAGTAGACCCAGTTCTTGTGGTAGGTGACGATTGACTGACCGCGCAGAGGCAGCATTTGCTGCATCCAGCCTCCCAGTTTATTGATCAAGGGCTCACCTGCCAGGGTCTGTTGCTCAAGAAATCCAATCAACTGGTCCTTGCGTGCCAGTTCACAGAGTTGGTCCCCACCGAGCAGATCCACCAGTTCTGTACCGAACAGTCGCTGATCCACTGTGTTCAACCAGGCCTTGAGATTGGCTTCGTAGTCATCTCTGTGCCAAGGATCGGCCTTGATCAGACCCTGGGCAATGTTGTGGGCTGCGACCTTCATATTAATGGGACTGGT
>JAIPFM010000064.1 GCA_021736645.1 Phycisphaerae bacterium
GGGAATGTTCCAACCATGAGTTCTGTCCACATCTGCTGTTCACAGGCAAGCCACTTCAGACGCGCGTCATGAGGACTGTAGGGCCCGTTAAAGAACCAGTCCACCATGAAGCCGTCACAGCCTGTTGTGGTCAGTACATCGGTCACAGCCCCGCAGAGATAGTCAATATAATCCGTGGTGAAGGGGATGTGCGTGTGGCCCGGCATGCCGTAGCTCTGATCAGGATGCTCTCGTGCCCAACGGGTATTGGCCCCGACGCAGAAGTACCCCATCACCTTCATGCCTTCCTCATGACCGAGCCGGACCATGTCGGTCAGGAAATCGTACTTCAGGCCGGGCTGCTCAGGCACCAGCCCCCCCTTGTACCAGGCATACCCGTTGCACGACACGCAGAACGTCTGGATGACATTGGCGCCGAGCGCCTTGTACCAGGCCACGTGCTGTTTCGGATCTGCCTCTGCCCACAGACCGGGTTCGGCAAATCCGTTGGGCCCGCCCTCGCCCCAGTTGAAGTCAATGCAGAATGCCTTGATGTCTTTGGGAGCGTTTCCCGCAGCATTGGCTAGAGTACAGCCGATGGTCAGCATCAGCCAGATGAGCCATAATTCTCTTTTCATTATCTGAGCCCCTGGTCTAACGATCGTCCTACTTGTCAAACAACTGAAATTCACTGACCGTCGGTACGTCACTGGCCTCAATGACGCTGAGCCTGAAGACCTGGGCTTTGACGGGCGGGTCAAATTCAATCAGCTTCTGATCGCCACAGGTCGTTCCTGTGAAAACGGTCTTCCAGGTATCACCTTGCCTGGCGTGTACTTCAAAGTGTTGGATGCGGCCGTACCCGGCCTCGTCGATCAACACCTTGGTAATGGCACTTTCTTTACCAAGATCAATCTGCAGCCAACCTGAATGTGACTCCGGCTCGCTGCCCCAGCGCGAACTGAAATCGCCGTCACAGGCCTTCGCTGCTTCATAGCCCGGTCCCCACACGCTTGAGGCCTGGGCAGGCTTGCCCTGTGACAGGGGCGCATCCGGCGGCGTCAATTCGTTGCGTATGTATTTGCCCACCTTCTGCAATGTCTCGACATCGATATCACGCAGTCTGCCCGCGTAGTTCGGCCCCACGTCAATGGAAAAGATATTCCCGTGTTTGACTGCACCTGCATAGTCCAGGTAGATCTTTTCCGCGGAATGGCACAGGGTGTCGTGCTGGGGCAGTGAATAAAACCACATGGCCCCACCCTGGTGCGGGGGGAGAATCGGATAGGTGAACTCGGCCGCCAGGTAGCCCTGATATGTGCCTTCCGCTTCTTTGTTGTACTTCGTGGTATTGGGGTCTCCAATGGGACCGGGCCTGCCCATTTCCCGCAGGCACAGACGTCCGGCAGGCTCGCCGTGATTGAATCCCACAAAGCTGTTGGGCTGGAAGGTGTGCACCCACTGCACGGTCTCCTCATGGCTCAGTCCGCCGGTGCCCACGGCATGGTCCATCCACCAGAACTCTATCGGCCCGTACTGGGTCAGCAGCTCTTTCAACTGCGCTTTCTTGACATCCGGGTTACTGCCGCCCCCTGTGCGACCGCCCTGCCCGTCTCTGGCACCCGGCCAGTTCCAGTCCCCTTCGGAGAAATACAGGGCCAGCTTGATCCCGTACTTGTCACAGGACGCCCTCAGTCTGGCCAATACATCTATGCCCAGCGCACTGTTGGTCACCTTCTTGTCCGTGGTGGCCGTATCCCAGAGACAGAAGCCGTCGTGGTGTTTGCTCAGAAAGAGAATGTAGCCCATACCGGCCTCTTTGGCGGTTCGGCACCACTGGTCCGTATCACAGCCCGTGGCCCGGAAAAACGTGGCGTCCTTGTCCTGGGTCGGCGTCCATTCCTTGCTGTAAAAGGTGCTGAAGCTCCAGCAGATGAACATGCCGAATTTCATGTCCTTGATCTGCTGGGCACGAAAGTCGTCAGGCAGCTTCACGCGTTCGCCACGTATATATTCGCCGACCTTTTTCAGTGTCTCCACGTCAATCGCACGAAGGCGCCCGCTGCGGTCCGGACCCACATCGAGTGAAAAGAGATTGCCGTATTTCTCGGCACCCAGGTAGTCCATGTAGATTTTTTCTGCGGAGGCGGCCAGAGGGTCGTTCTCAGGCAGGGAGTAAAACCACTGTGCACCCCGAAGCTTCTTTTGCTGCTGTCCTTCCAGGATCGGGTAGGTGAATTCAGCAGCTAAGAATCCCTGATCCGATTCCTGCTTACGGCCCTTGAGGTGACTCTGATCAAATACATGGTCACTGCCAATGGGGCCGGCCTGACCCCGTTCTCTCAATGCCAGCCTGCCCACAGGGGCGCCGCTGTTAAAGCCGACATAGCAATCCGGTTGAAACGTGCGCACCCACGCCACTGTGTCGTCATGGCTGAGCCCGCCGTCGTTGATCGCATGGTCCATCCAGAAGAACTCTATGGGGCCATACTGGGTCAATAGTTCCTTTAACTGGGCCTTCTTGATCTCCGGACGGGGAACCGACTGGTGAATGTCCTTGCGTCCCGACCAGGACCAGTCCCCCTCTGAAAAGTAGAGGGCCAGTTTCAGGCCGTGCCGGTCGCAGGCCTTTTTGACCTCTGCCAGCACATCCACCCCCTTGAGGGCCTTGGTGTTGGTCACCTTGCGGTCCGTGGTCCTGGTGTCCCACAGACAGAATCCGTCGTGGTGCTTGGTCAGGAACAGGATGTATTTCATGCCGGCATCCTTGGCCACGCGGCACCACTGATCCGGATCGAAACCGGTGGGATTGAAGAAGTTGATATCCTCCACGCCCGGGGTCCATTCATACCCACAGAAGGTACTGAACGACCAGCAGACAAACATGCCGAAACGCATGGCCTTGAGTTCCTCGGCCCGCGGGTTCCCATTGCCCTTGACCGGATCGCCGGGACTCGACACGGCCGAGCTGAACGGTAGGACCACGATCGCTACAATCCACAGAAACACACTCTTTCGCATAGCAACACTCCTATTCACTGCAGTACACTGCCATCTGTTTGATCATGGGTAAGGCCATCGTCTTTTCGAGGGTCAAGCGCACGGCCTCAGCCTGCTGGAGAGGCAGCCGATGAATTCGCTTGTGCCCAATGCAGGTGCCTTTAGCCAGCGTATGCCATGCGCCCTCTTGCCGGATCTCCAGGCAGTACTGACGCACGCGTTCACCCTGTTGGATGTCTTCCTGGATCACCACTGTATCGAAATCAGTGTTTGGGTCAAGGCTCAATTCGATCCGGTAGGCGTTTGCCGAGGTTTTCGCAATGGGATGACTGAAGGTGCTGCGTATGGCCTGCCCGAATTCCTGCAGGCGCTTGACATCCGCCTCAGGGATCAGGCCACGGGTATTCGGTGTGATGCCCAGGATCAGGGTGGAGTTGTTGCCCACGGAGCGATCGTACATATCCACGAGCCTGTCCAGCGGATAGATCAGGCGTTCGTCCCCAGGTTCCCAGAACCACTCGTGACCACCGTGACCCCGCAGGGGCGCATCGGACATGGCCGGCATCCAGAAGGTCCCGTTTGGATCACCCTGCTTGAGCAGGGCAAAGCCGTTCTTGCTGATGGCCTTGCCTGCACTCTCGCCAGCACCTGTGGACACATAGGGAAAGGTCGCCCAGCAGGGATACGGCACAGTGCCGCTCTCCGAGCCGCCCCACCGCGCGTCGGCCCGCTGAAGATTATGATAGAACACGGCCTGGGGCTGGTGTCTCTCCACCAGGGACAGGACATCCGGGCCGCCCTGGTCCGGGCCGTGCGCACCGCCGTCAAACCAGAACTCGAACCAGGGGCCGTAGCGTGTACAGATCTCTTCAACTTCTTTTTCGATCAAACGGTTATACGCATCCTGGCTGATGGTGCTGCGGTCCGTGACCTTGAAGTCATACACACCCAGTTGGGCATTCCAGCGGGTGCCCAGGTAAATGCCGGGCTTGATGCCGAATTTCCGGCATGATGTCACAAATTCCCTGACAATGTCCCGTTTGCCGTCACCCCATGTCACGGCCTTGAGGCAATAGGGATTGACATCCGACTGCCACAGGCGAAAGCCGGATTCATGAGAGGCCGTCAAAATGGCGAATCGGGCGCCGGCGTCCCGGGCCGCTTTGACCCACTGGTCCGTATCCAGATCCGTGGGACTGAACTGATTGGCATCGGTGATCGGCGTGACACGGGCCTGTGCCTGATTGTACCGTCCTTCATTGAAGGTGTGGAGTTCATAGCAGATCAGCACGCCCAGTTCCGCCTCCTGCCAGGCAAGCTGGGCTGGTCGGGGTCGAGGCTGCGGATTGTCAGGTACACGCAAGGGGATGTGTATATTGAAGGCATGCTGATTTCGATCCTCGGCAGCGGCCGCATACAGCATCACCGGTTCACCTGATTCATCGAAAAGGAGCTGAGCCCGTTCCAGATTCTGAAGCTGCATCACCGTGCCGTCTTCCCATAGCACCTGGAGGGGTGATGCCAGTCCATGGTTCGAAAGCTGCCAATCAATGCCGTCCTGTGATTCAAAGAGTGCCAGACACCGGCTGCCTGTGATGCGTCCTACATGGTCCTTGACCAGGGCATAGGTCTTGGGCCATCTGCAATAGAACATGTGATATAAGCCATCTTCTCCCCGCAGTACGGATGCCCCCCACGTGAACCAGTCATCATGTTCCAGACGCGCATGCATGGGTACAGGCTGGATCATCCTGCTGAAGTCATACCCTTCACCGGCCTGGGCGTTATGAGTGAATCCCACACCTATCATTAACAGACTGATGCAAACCCATACTCTCATTCCGAAGGGCATATGATCAATCACTGTGGAACACTTCTTCCATGGATGCCCACCATTCGCCTTGCTTGCGGTTTGTCAGGGGGAACTGGCAGGGGTCTGTTTCTTTCCACCATTTCTTGACGGTTTCGTCATCTGCCATTTTTTTCATGTCCGCGTCAAAATCATGGCCCGTGTATTCGAAATAGCTGAACAGGTAGGTCTTGCCGTCATCCATCTTCTTGAGGTAGATGCTGTAATTTCGGATGTGGCATGCCTTGAGATTGTCCAACACCCCCTGCCATGGCTCTGCGTGCAGCGTCTTGTAGTAGTCCAGTTTGTCTTCCTTGACGCCGATCACGGATCCGTAGCGCTGCACATGGGTTTGCTGGGTAGCACATCCAGCGGCCCACAGCAATACAACGGCCAGTACGGCCAGGCTTCTCATGACCTTCATGGTGCAACACCTCCTTAATATTATTACGGTTCGTATGACAATGCGTCAGCAGGAATCGCCCTGACCTCAGCCTGTTCCGGCGCCATGTAGCCTATTTGAAAAACCGGCGACTGCGCCTCCCACGCGGCTTGGCGTTCCACTTCCTTGTCGTTGTCAAGACCCAGGGCATCCTTGAGTGCAAACGGTTTCCATGGCACGGACGGATAGAAGTATGTGGCAAACACATGTTTGCCCTGTTTGAGGTGTATCTGCCCGATGTACGTGCGTTCGAGTTTGGTGTCTTTATCCGTACCTGATGTCGTGTCATAGAGCGACAAGGTGACGTGACCCACTCGCACGTCCAGTTTCTGGGGGGACACCACTTCGAACTGATACAGCCCCTCGTGCATGGCTTCAAAATATCCTTGGTATGCGTATACCCGGTTCAGTTCCAGGCCCTCCGGGGTGTCCAGGTCGTCCACCACGGACGACGCCACGGGTGTCACTTCATGTGACGCAGAGAGCAACGGGTAGAGATCCCGGATGATCCGATCCTCTTGTATGCCCTCTTCATTCTCAACCGTGACACGATCGTTGTACACAGCACGGATCAGTCCGGCACGCGTGTCGCCGGTGTTAGCCGCAGGCATGGCCTTGGGATTGAGAAAGCTGAGGTAGCACACCACCATGGTCACGAACAGGGCAGCGCACAAGAATTTGTAATTGGCCAGCCCAGGCCAGCCCTTATCCTTGAGCGCTGCGAGGGGATTGTCCCAAACCAGTTTTGCGCTTTCCTCGGTGTGCTGATGCGGCTGTATCAGGGAAGTCACCACCATGATCACCGAGCAGGCGCAGAACAGGTAGAAGCCTGCCAGCAATCCCGGCATGGACCAGTTGAAATAGTCATTCCAATCGATCACAAACACCGCCAACCCCATCAGAGACCCCATCGCCATGGTCCACAGGGCGGCCTTGTTGGAGGCCCGCTTCCAGAAGACACCGAAGAGAAAGACCGTGGTAATGGGAGGCGCCACATAGCAGATCAGATCCACACAGCCCTGATACACGCTGGAGAAACGTCCTATGTATTTGGACCAAAAAATGGCAATGACCATACACACGACCGTGGCTATCTGGCCCACCCCAATGAGTTTCCTGTCAGAGGTCTCTGGTTTCCACTGCTTGTAGAGGTCGTAGCTGACCAGCGTGGCAATAGAGTTCAACGCGCCCGAGACCGTACTCATCAAGGCGGCCAGCAGCGCCGCGGCCATCAACCCGGTGACACCAGGGGGCAGCAGGTTCTGGATGGCCAGCGAAAAACACTCATCCGGGCTGCCCAGGGCCGGAAAATCTCCCCGGTTGACCATGGCCAGGTAGATCAGTCCGGGCATGAAGAAGATAAACACGGGCAGCACCTTCAGGAAACCGGCAAATAGGGGTCCAATGCGCGCGTGATTACTATCCTTGGCGCCCAGCACGCGCTGCACAATGGTCTGGTCCGCACACCAGTACCAGAGGCCTATGATCGGGTAGCCCAGGAAGACCGAGTACCAGGGCAGATTCGCCGGGTCGGACGAGGGACGCAGAATGGTCAGCTTGGCCGGTTCCACATACTGGGTGAGTCCATCCCAACCACCTATCTTTGTATACGCGACCACGGTAAGGATAATCGATCCTGCCAGCAGTATGACGGTCTGCAAGGCCCCGGTGACCACCACAGCCAGCAGTCCCCCGATCACCGTGTAGATGCCGGTCAGGACCGCGGCCGCCACGATGCTGGCCATAATCGGTACGCCGAACAGGGTCTTTATGACCAGTGCACCTGTATAGAGCGTGAATCCTATGTGAATGAACACGGCAGAGACAATACTCAGGCCCGCCAGCCAGTTGCGGCAGGTGCTGCAATACCGCTTCTCCAGGAAATCCGGCAGCGTGGCAATGCGTGATTTCAGGTAAAACGGCGCAAAAAACAAGGCCAGCACGATCAACAGAAACGGGGCCATCCACTCGAAGTTGCCGTAGGTCAATCCGGTTCGATACCCTTCCCCGGCAAACCCGACCATGTGGATGGTGGAGATATTCGTGGAGAAAAGGGCCATGCCGATGATCGGCCAGGTCAGGGTGCCGCCAGCACGGAAGTAGGTGTCGCTGTCCGCGTGACTCTTGCGTTTCATGCCAGCCCAGAGCCCGATGCCCACAATGCCAACAAAGTATATCACGATAACAATCACATCGAGGCGCGCGATCTGTATGTCGCCTAGGGCCAGTACAGGTGTCATCATAGCGAGTGCTTTACACATTGAAGGAACATTAGTGTTTAATTGACGAAAAGATTATACGCCAGAGGCCCTACGGATCAAGGGGAAACTGAGACTGGTTTCCATCTGGTCCAGTCCGTTGACACATGAACGATTCCAGGGTATAGAGGGGCACTCGAGGTTTAGGTTTTTGATATTGACACGTCAATAGGGCTGATTCCAATGGCGGGGTCAGTCTCGAATCGTCTGTTGAAAAAGGAATAGCCCATGATCCCAGTGACACCCAATCCATTTCTCGGCATCGGTATGCACAGTGTCGGGGCCATGTTTGCCGCCAATTGTTATGCGCCCCAGAAATTTATTCGTCGATGGTCCTGGGAGACCTTCTGGATTGCACAGGCCGCCTGGTGCTGGCTGCTGTGGCCCATCATTGGCGCAGCACTGACCATTCCCGAACTGGGGATTGTGCTGTCCGAAGCTGTGCACACCTGTCCGAGATCCTTGCTGGGATCGTTTCTCCTGAGCATGGCCTACGGCGTGGGCGGTATTGCCTTTAATGTGTCCATTCGGTACATTGGTTTTGCCCTGACCTACGCCATTGCAGTGGGCTTATCCGGAGTTCTGGGTACGCTTATCCCTCCGCTCGTTCGCGGCCAGTTCAGCACCATCCTGGCCAGAGCCGGATCGGGCTGGGTCTTGACCGGCATTGGAATCGGGACACTGGGTATTGCCCTATGCGGTATTGCCGGCCGTCTCAAGGAGCAGGATCTGGTCAAACATGCACAAGGAGACAGTGGATTCAATATGCGAAAGGGCCTGCTGCTGTCGCTTCTGGCCGGTGTGTTGTCTGCCATGTACGGATTTGCCATTGAGGTGGCTGCGCCTGTCACAGCCCTGGCCGCACAGCACGGGGCAGGATACTGGCAGGGTAATGTGGCCTATCTGACAGCCAATTCCGGGGCCTTCATCACCTCCATGATCTACTGTGTGTGGCTGGCACGCAAGAATCGGTCTTCCGGCGAGTTTTTACACGTAAAACAGGACAGGGAACCCGGACGTCTGTGGAAAAACTACGGAATCGCCTGGCTGTGCGGTACGCTGTGGTACGGCCAGTTCTTCTTCTACAATCTCGGCCATGTGCGTATGGGAGAGTATCAATTTACCAGTTGGGGTATTCACATGATCATGCTGGTCCTGTTCAGTAATCTCACAGGCGTACTGTTCCGGGAATGGAAAGGGACCACCACGCGCACGCGAATCATGATAAGCATGGGACTGCTCGTGCTGGTGGCCTCTGTCTTGTGCCTGGCCTATGGCAATTACCTGGGCAGATCTTGATCCATGATTTAGTCCAGATGAAAGACCTCTTCCATGTCCACCCACCAGGCGTCCTCCGGACGGTCGGCCAGCGGTGCCTGGCAGGGCTTGCACACGTCCCACCACTTCTGTGTCGTGGCATCCGCTGCCATGTGCGCCATATCGCCGTCAAAATCTTCACCCACATACTCAAGGTAGCTGAACAGATAGGTCTTGCCATCATCCAGGCGCCGCATATAGATGGAATAGTTTTGGATGTGACATTGTTTGATCATGTGGAGGACATCCGGCCACACCTCTGCATGCAGGCGTTTGTATTCGTCGATCTTGTTATCCTTGAGACCAATGACCCATGCATATCGTTTCATAACAGCTCTCTTATCGTTGAACGCCATTAAACTCTGCCACCGCATCAAATGCAGCCCGAATATTCTCAGCCGGCACTTCCGGAAGAATGTTATGGATTGTATTAAACACGAAACCGCCGCCCGGTGCAAAGATTTCCAGACGATCCAGCACATGTTGGCGCACATCGGCCGGAGTCCCCTGCCCCAACACCCGGGCCGTATCACAGCCGCCACCCCAGAAGGTAATGGCCTCGCCAAACTCGGCCTTGAGCCTGGCTGGCTCCATATCCCGACAGTTGGTCTGTACAGGATTGATGATATCGAAGCCCGCGTCTATCAGGTCCGGCAGCAGGCTGTAGATCGAACCGCAGGAATGGAGAAACGTCTTCATGGGTGTGTGCGTGTGTACATAACGGTTGAGTTGTGCATGGTGGGCCTTGAAGAACTGACAGTACATGTCCCTTGACATGAACGCCCCCCCCATCATACCCAGATCATCACCAAATCGGATGATGTCCACACAGTCCCCCACGGTCTCACAGACCTTGACCAGGGTCTGCATGTGGAGATCCATGAGGGCTGTCACGAGCCTCTCCACCTGGTCCGGCATCAGCGCCAGATCCATGAGAAAGTTGTCCATGCGACGGAGAAACGTGCCCCACTCGAACAGGTTGCATCCCACAACCACCATCAGGGCCCGGTCCGTGGTCTGGCGCAGGCCCAGGGTCCGGTCTCGCAACTGTACCCAGAAATCCGATTCACGGGCATGATCCCACGGGCTGTGTGCCAAGGCCGCCCACAAGACCATTTGCATGGCCTGAGACAGGCCCTGAAAGTGTTCCGGGTACCCCTCCAGGTAGGGAAAAAACGTCTGATCAAAGAACGTACCACTCGCAGGCATGCGTGCAATCACTGTGCCGGCCTGTTCCACCTCGCAGGCCCCATCCTCACGCTGAATCGGGCGAAACCAGACCGGATACTGTGCCGGACTTCCATCGGCCAGTGTGACGTCATACCAGTCACTGTCCCTGTCATTGAACAGACGCCCGATATCCAGGACATCCACACCCAATCGATCCAGCACCGCCTCTTCCGGTTGGGCGAGTTGCTGGACCACATCGTAGACACGTGTATGCCCCTTTGTGACTCCAAGTGTCTGCTTCAGACGATGGTAGGCAATCGCCGATATCCCGGAACTTGGATTGGAGCCCAGGTCCACAGGCACCTGATCCGGTTGGCGATGTTCTATGGCAGCGATAATTCGTTCACGCGGTGTCATGAAAATCTCTCCAATGGATTTGTCTTATGTCCCCAGGTTCAGTGGATACTGACCGTATTCACGCACGAGTTTGATGATAGTGTCATAAGTCGGCCCGGACACACTGCTCGACACGGAGTGGTCCGATTGAAAAATCAGGCCCCCGCCCTTTCCAGTGCTGAGCAGGCGCAGCACATCCTGGCGTATGGCGTCGCGATCGCCTGTTTCCCAGATCTGAATGTCACTGCCTCCGCAAAAGGCCATGCGGTGACCGTATGTCCGACGCAGCGCCACAGCATCCATGCCCGCCTTGACCTCCAGGGGATTATAGCCGTCTATGCCGATGTCGATGAAATCCTCAAAGATCTGTTGGGTATTGCCGCACCCGTGATAGATCACCGGCAGCCCATGGGCATGGGCCACATCGGCCATGGCCCTGACCCAGGGTTTGAAGTACTCACGCCAGTAGGCGGGCGAGAAAAACATGCCGTTTTTATAGGCCACGTCGCCCCATATCACAAATCCGTCCAATAGTCCTTTAGCAGCCTCAATCTCTGCTTTTGCGCAGTCCAGGTAAAATTGCCCGATCCGATTGATGCACTCCCCCATCCTGTCCGGGTACAGTCCCATCCAGAGGAATGTATTCTCCTGACCAATCAGACGCGTGAGACACTCGGAACACTCTGTCATGCTGCCAAACACAGGGAAATCCGGATGCAGGGCCTTGACCGTGTCGATCCAGGCCGGTGAATTGCGTTCAAACCCGTCTCCCACGCCGGCAATCTGGTTGTCCCCGGCTTCAAAGTATCGGCGCCGGTCATGGGGATCGTCGAATTCAAAGGACTCAAGTTTTTCCATGCTGTCAGTTTCCCAGCCAATGAACTCAGGCATGGGATACTCAAACTTCTTGCGCATGATGGCGCCGTAGCCGGTCTTGACCACCACCTCATCAGACGTCTCAGAGAGCGTCTCGAATGGCCGGATGTGCGGATCCATATTGGGGACCGTGACAATCCAGTCCAGGTCATAATGATAATAGGGATCAGCCTCCGGCGGCAGGCCCAGTTCTTTGCGCCAGCGAGATTTGAAGCTGCCCCAGAAGAAATCACTGATCGGCACACGATCCGGCTCCTGGTGGGCCAGGGCCCTGGTGACCCGTTCCAGCTTGGCCAGGGTGTTTTGCGATCGCCCCGGAGTCGTGGATTGAAGATTGATGTCGAACATGCCCATGATTGTCCTCCCGCATTAAGCAAAGCAGATGCGTTTTATGATGGATCCTTCACGCGTCCCAGGAATAGAATGCTGCCCGTCTCGTTTTCACGAATCAGGAACAGAAAGGGATGATCGGCACGAAATTCCTCGAGCATCGGCATGGACTTGAGTCCGATCACCACGGCCGTGGCAGCTGCTGCTTCGGTGCCTTCCTCGTCCACAGCCACGAACGCCTTGTGCAGCACTGCAGTGATCAAGAGGTCCGTGGTGCCGTCCATACCGGAAAAATCTGCAGCCATGGAAAAGGCATCCTTCATGCCCATGGCCTTCAGCGCATCGGACAGGCTGAATTTGGAGGTCATGGTGAATTTAGGCAAATACACATTGAGCTCCATGTCCTGAAGGTCCGCAGTCCAGGCGCTGAGCTGTCCGGCAGTCAGGGCCTTTTCCATCGCCTCCAGACCGTCAACGTTTTGTGGCAACAGTACGATCATGGACAGGTCTTTGCCCTTGTACGGCAGTTCCAGCACCTGAACGTCTTGCCCAGCCTTGTAGCGAAATGTACTCTTCTGGAACATGGTTGGAACGTCTTTTTTCTCTGTAGGGCTGACATGGAATGCCATGGGCCGGGTTGCCTCCTTCTTGAACTGCTCGGCCCAGAAGCCCTTGAAATAAATGGCATTGGTGAGTACCAGACGGGTGAGGGGATCAAGGATGTTCGGACCAATCAGGTCCTTGATCTTGCCTGCGGTTTTCCTGTCCACCCAGTCATTGATTGTGGTGCGAGCGGCCTCAGTGGCTGTGACATAGTCGACATTGGTGATGTCCACCCCATAGTATCGGCGGTTGAGTTCAATGAAATTGGGCAGGAACTTGTAGGTCACATGGGGCCACAGCGCATTGGCCACGGACAACTCAACATCCCCCTTTTTCTCGATGGCCTTGAGCCAGGCCTGCTGTGCGCTGAACGCAGCAGGCAGTCTGTCCTGGCTCAGGGTGAATCGCAGGGTTTGGCCCATTTCTTTTTCAGTGTTGTTTCGGCTGCCCGCATAGGTCATGGCCAGTGCCGTCGAGATGCTGTACGGTGAGAAAAACATGTTCCCGGGATTGTTCTTGAGCTGGGCATACAGATCCATCGCGAACTGATTGTTATTCCCTGTCAGGATCTTGAGGTCCTGGGCACTGACCGACGCAGCCCCACTCGGCAGCTTTTTATCAACCTGAGATTCATTGGCATCGGAATGATGTGGCTGACAGGCACCCAGGATCAAACAGACACCCAGCACAATGGCGAGCTTACATTCATTCATAAAGGACCTCTCTTTTTATAAAAATGCGGGAAAAGACATCCCTGCCCACAAATCACCCCGAAAAAAGCCATGCAATCATCCACCGGGGATCATGGAAAATCACCCAAGAGCATAGGCACTTTTGGTGCACAATGCAATATGGTGTGTATGATAATCCACATGAATTGCTGGCCAGCAACCAGACACTGAAACACGACCTCTGCGGCGTGGAGATTTGGAGTCAGGCAATAAAAAAGGCCGGTTGTCATTGTCTGACACCGGCCAAAATTCGAATGGGCGATACAGGGCTCGAACCTGTGACCCGCTGATTAAGAGTCAGCTGCCACAAAATGATAACGATTGTGCTGACAACAGCTTAGAGAGTCCTCCAAAAACCGCTTACACACCAGCTTACAAAGAAGGTAAAGAAGCAGAATCCCCTGGTGGTGACCACTGTTGGGACAGACGTACAGAAGAATGTGAAGTGACCGCCCTTCCCGAGGCAAATAGAGAAAATCCAGAGATGGCAGTCCTGATCGACCTGCTGATCACCCTCTCAGGCCAGAAGAAAGCCCAGATTATTTCTGGGCTGCCCGAAGAGCAGCGATACGCCATTGCCCACATGATAGCCCGCCGCCTCACGTGTGCCAAAGCAGACGAGGTATAATTGAGCCAGGTGACTGAGAGATTGTCCACTCATAGCATGATGGCCTCCTTATGCCGTCCACTGTGTCTGTTTTGCCTCAATAAACAATTCAGCAAAAAGATCTGCCTCAGTGGGCAACGCTGTGCCTCTCGTATCAAAGGTCATATTGATGGCCTTGGCCAACTTGGCACCGTCGAAGTTGAACTGCCGGGACAATAGCCAGACATCGAAGAAGTCCTTCATTCGGCTGTTTAATACTCCGCGTTTGACCATGACATGAAACTTTTCCGCAATGGCGTTTTCTCTGCTGTAGCAGAGTAGGCTTGGAGCGGGAAGGTTCAGCAGAGTCGGCAGATCTGCCACCTCCGCCTCCGGATAACCTACGAAACACACCAGGCATCCTGCCAGATCCTGAAATCACCCATATATTCCTGTAGTGAGGTATTTTCTCTGTTTTTTCCTCTTGCATGAAGGATGTGGCCCTGATAAGATTACACCTGTAAGCGATACCATTTATTGTCGCCTTGATGGTTCACCACCCATCGAGATCGGGAGCACTGAGATGGTCAAGAGAAATGTATGCTGTTTCGTTTTGACACTGTGCATGGGGCACTGGGCATCACTTCCGGCACAGCCGATCAATGAAAAGGTCGATGCGTATCTTCAGTCATTGAAGGAGCGGCCGGACAACAGCTACGTGTACGATCGGTTTTATGATGCCTGGCTCGATACCGGAACCACCGAGACCCTCGAGGCCTTTCTCAAGGCCAATCAGGACAAGGAAGACACCACCACGACCAGGCTTCTGCTGGCTTTTTTCTATGAGCGTCAGGATCAGGAGGTCGCAGCCCTGGAGGTCTACAGGACTGCAAGGGCGAATGCTGCCCGGAATCCCGTTTTTTTGTTGTGCAAGGCAAGAGCCGAGGCCCGAAATCTCCAGTTCGAGATAGCGATTGAGGACCTGCTCAAGGCCAGCGCCCTGCGCAGCCCCACCGAGGTCACGGAGAAGACGGGCAAGCTCTTGGGCGAACTTTACGTCCGGACCGGCCAGAAGGACAAGGCCATCGCCCTGTGGCGAGAGATCATCGACGGCCACCCTGAGGATGCGGCTTTGAGCGAGGAACTGATCGAACTGCAGATCAAGGAGGGGCTCCTGGATGAGGCGATCCGGACCTCCAATCAGTTCATCGCTCAATCCAAAGACCCCTACAAGACCATCACGGCCATGCTCCGAAAGGGGGACATCTACCTGTACAAGATGGACAAAGACCAGGCCATAGCGGTCTATGCCGAAGCACTGGAGTCTACAGAACAGGGATCCTGGCTGGAGAATCAGATTCTGGCCCAGATGGAGCAGGTCTTTATCAGAGACGACGACACCCTCGGTTGGCGGGAACACCTGTCCGACCTGACCGAGAAATATCCTAGCCGTATCGGTCTCAAGCGACGTCTGGCCTCTCTGCTGATCCAAACCGGTCAGACCGATCAAGCCCTGAGCCTGTTCGAGGCCATCCTTAAGGTCACGCCCGGAGACCGAGACAACCAAAAGGCCTATGTCCAGGCCCTCACGGCGGCTGGTCAATGGGATCGAGCAATCGAGGTTCTGGACCGGCTCTTCATCGAAACACCACAGGACCTGG
Source organism: Phycisphaerae bacterium (assembly GCA_021736645.1). GTDB lineage: Bacteria > Planctomycetota > Phycisphaerae > Sedimentisphaerales > Anaerobacaceae > JAIPFM01. Next base: position 15,199 of record JAIPFM010000064.1, read on the forward strand.
AACTCCTGATTCAGTTGGCGGATCTGTACCACAAGGCCGAACAGCCGGACAAGGCAGCCGAGGCGCTGCTTGGATTCCTGAACCGGTCGGACCGGACAGAATCCACATATGTGCGTGTGGGCGGTCTGATGGAGCGATATGGGCTCCAGGATCAGGCCGAAGCCCTGTATCAACGTATGACCAAGGCCTACCCGGAGAGCCTCACGGCCATGGAGGTCTATGCCCGGTTTCTCTATGGCAGGGGCCGTCAGGAACAGGCCCTGGACCTCTTTGCAACCGTAGCACGCCGGGGTGACTTGCAGATGTTGCTCAGTGCCTCCAATGCCGCCGGGACCCGGGATCATTACGATCTGGCTCTGCAATGGCTCCAGGCCAGAGCCAACGAGTTTGCCAGGGACGTGACCTACCTGAACCAACTGTGCAAGGTGGCCCTGCGCGCAGGGGCATTCGATCAGGCCCTGACCTGGGCCAGGCGTCAACTCGATTTGGCCGAGACCTTCCCCATGATCCAAATCGCCTTGTCTCAGGTCCTAAGCGCGGCCCAGTCAGCCAATCAGGTGGATCAATTAATTCGAGAGCTGGAGGCCGAGGCCACCCTGACCATTCAAAACGCCTGTCTTCTTGGCGAGCTGTTGGAGACCAGGAGACAGTCCGACCGGGCCCAGGAGATACTGACTCGAGCGGCTGCATTAAATCCGGATATCGCCTTGAGGCAACAGATCCGTCTTCTTCGGCTAAGGCAGGCCTGGCCCCAGGCGGCCGAGTCCCTGGCGTCGTTGATTACGCGCACGGGCAATCGGGACACCCAACTCATTCGTGAGTTGATCGAACTATACCAAAAAATGGACCGACCGGAAGACGCCCTCCAGTGGATTCGGACCTGGGAGACCGTGGCCCCACAGGATGCCACGGCCAGGATCTATCACGCCCGGCTTCTCAAGAATCAAGGAAAGGCCCAAGAAGCCGCCGACATGCTCGAAACCTTGGATCGCGGCTCGGGAGCTCATTCGGAGGTCCTGTCGGAGTTGGCTCAAATCTACCAGGACACAGGGCGACACAACGAGGCATGGCGGCTCTATTGGCGGCTTTATGAAGACGCATCCACGCTCGCTGATCGACTCAAATGGGTAGGCTCCCTGTACGAGGTGGCTGATGAGAGGGGAAAGATCCAGGATTTGACCGACCGGCTCAGGCGTCAACAACAGGGCCAGCCCGACTCAGCCGAACCCCTCTTGCTCCTGGCCGAGGTTTATCGTCGTAGCGGGCAATACGAACCCCGCAGGCAGGCCCTGCTGGACGCGACACGGATCAACACCCGGGATCTGGATTTGCTCCATGAACTGGCAACTTTAGAGGAAGCACAGGGGCATTGGCCTGACGCAGTCACCACACTCGAGAAGGCCACGGCCCTGGATCCCACGCCCAAGACTCGTCTGAAGCTGGCCCGGCTGCACATCCAAAAGGGTGACAAACAGGCCGGGTTCCGCATGCTCATGGACATGGCTGGGGGGCAGGCCATGAACCCCAGAGATGCGGAATCTATTGCGGTGACCATGATGTGCGCGGCCCTGTGGGACTGGGCTTCCGAATTTCTCCAGGGCTTGTTGCCTCAGTATCCCAAAGACTACAAGCTGCACTATCTTCGTGCCGTGGCCCTGGAAGAGGCCGGACGATCAACCGACGCAGCAGAGGCCTTTGTCGACCTGCTCTCTTTGCGAGAGGAGATCCCGGGCAATACGGCCGCGCCCCGGCCGTTTACCTGGTCCAGACAGGGCATGGACACCCATATTGAGCGCATCCTCCCCCCTGAGGCCGTGGCCCTGTTGAAATTGCAGCAGGCCTATGGAAAGGCCTACCGATACAAACAGTCCCAACGACCGATCTCCCGTGCAGGGTCGAGCGGAACGCCCATGATGGTGACTGGACCGGATACAATCAGCGACCTCCAAGACATGGCAGTATGTCACCTTCTACACCTGGGCGTGTCCATGCCCGACCACCAGAAACGGCAGATCCAATCGGATCTCAAACGTCACGGCATACCCAACGCCGACATCTTGACCGAGAACGGTGGGTTGGACCTGACCAACCTTAACCAGACCATCGAGCTCCTGGCGAACCGATACCCCGATGATCCTGTCATTCAGGCCCTATGGGCCATCCAGCGATTCGAAGGACAGGGCTGCACACTCCAGGAGGCCGAGCATCTCTTCGACCTCTTTAAGGTCACGAATCCCAGGCTGGCCATGCTTGTGGGCCTGGGCTGTTACGGCAAAGATCCCATTGCCTCGAGGCTCTTCAGTCAGTCCCTGGCCCTGCTGAACCATGTCCGTGATCCTGGCTATTATGAGGTTCGGGTCCTTACCTTCTGCCTGGGCAATCAGAATCAGCCCGTCCAATTGACCACCCAACAGAGGGAGCTTCTCGATACCTATCTCATCAATGGCTATCAAAACCTTTATCAAGGCGGGGGTAATATGGAGTGGCTCTTTTCGTATGTGGCATCCATCCTGGCCCAACGAAGGGAACTAACCGACTACATCCGATTCCTGGACGACGAGATCAGCCATTATGCTGCCTCCTCAGGCCAATCCCAGGGTCGGGTCATACCGAATACCCGATTGGTCAGTCCCTCGTCCCCACTTCCCCTGAATCTACCCAGCTTCCCGAATTACGTACTCAACCAGCTACGCGCAAGTGTCTCAACCGGACAATCCCCAAACCGATCCCCCATGCGACAGAACAACACACCGAATCCCGCCCTGCTTGTTCGATCTCTTGATATGGCCAGAGACCCTGTCCTGAAGATCCTCCTGGCCATGGTTTCAGGTCAAAAAGAGAAGGCCGAGACTTTGATCCGGGATCTAATCGCGAGCGATCCCACCGCAGTAGCGGGATATCTGCTCGGTGCGAATCTAGCCTCCAACCGGGGGCGATTCGAAGAGGCTGTTAACCTGTTGGCCAAGGCCAGAGCTCTATCTCTACCTCAGATCTATCTCGACGCCATAGACCGTTCCATCGTAGGCCTAGCCGTGAATCTGGAGTCCAAGTCCAAGGGTGCGGACATTTGTAGAGACGCGGTCCAGCGAAGAATGACCAGTCAACTCACACCGGAGGAATGGTCCGATCTGCTGGTTGCGTCGGAACGTTTGGGTCTCAAGGAACAGACCGAAAACCTCAGGCAGCAGATTGCCGCCACTGGATACAAAGGCACATTCAATCTTGACATTGACGGGATTCGACAACTCCTGGACAGCGGCAAGACCGAATCGGCCCTGTCTCTGGCATTGGGGTACTTGACTCGGATGTCGACGATGCGACCCTACCCATTCAATCTTCAAGAATCGGATGCCAGGAGTTTGGAATTGATCACCCTGCTCCAGGGCCGTCATCTGATCGACTCACTGATCAAACTCGCCGAACCGACGAACAACTCGGATAATGATCGGCTTCTGGTTTATGGCGATCTGTGTCAACTCCTGTCCGAACCGGACAAAGCCAGGGCTGTCTATGAACGGATCGTCAAACAGGACCCGGTCAATTCCAATGCCGGATTGCGTCTGGCCATGCTCTCGGCTCAAACGGATCCCCGTCGGGCAGCTCGGGACCTGGCGACCATCGCCCCCCAAGCAATCGGCCAACTCGGTATCCAACTGGCCGACGCAATCGAACGATTCAGGCCACAGAGACGGCCGGACCAGGTCTTCAATCTGGTGGAGATGGTCACTGCCTACCTCGAACAGACCCCGGATCCAAACCACGTGGACCTCAACTGGATCCCACGGGTGGCCCAGACCTTGGCAAGACCTATGGTCAATCGAAGTCCAACTCCGTATGTTCGATCCGGTCGGATCGTGCGACAGAGTGACTTTATGAATCCGTTAGATACCGAAAATCGCAGGACCCAGTATCTGGCCTTATGCCGGGCCATGCTCAAGATCCCAAAGCTGGCCCCAATCGCCTTCTCCAACCTCTTGATGGAAGCCCAGACGGGAAGTCCCTCGAGCGAGTCCTTCACGAACATGGCCCGTCAGGTCCTGCTCACCGGTGCCCCCGGCACACCGATTCAAACCACCCAGACCCAGAGGATTATCAACGGTCAGTGGATCAGGGCTGTGGATCCGGCCGAATACCTGGCCCGACAGGCCTGGAAGGAACACGATCTTGACGATCTGGTCAGCGGGTTTATCCCCTTACTCAGGCAACGCCACCGGACCGATCAGGCCATTGACCTGGAACGTTTCGTGTCACTCTATCAGGCCCGAATAGAGGCTTTTTTCAGTATCGCAACTGAACTCATGAAAACGGGGACAACCCAAGGTTTGGTGGCTCAGGGAACCATGGCCCAGGCGATTGTCGAAGCCTACCAGATACGCGACCTGTCTAACGATTCGGCCATGGAAGCTTTCCTCCTGGACGGACTCAGGCAGGACCTGACGGCAGCGACTCACCTGTATACCACCGCACTGCAGTACAGAATCTTGACTCTGCTGCAAACGAACGAGACCGCCGGCAAGGCATTCCTGGACAGGGTGCTGATTACCTGCGACACCGACACCACGAACGGACGGTCCTCCAGCCTTGGGAGGATATTTCAGAGTATGAGTCGGGCCATTGGTGACAATGAAAATTCAAGACAAGACCGCTTAAGGGCTGACCCTGGAACACAAAACCCGACGGATCAGAATAACACCAATCGAAGCAGAATCAATCGACGTAGAACTACCGGCACTCGGACTACGCGTGGGCCCAGATCCAGAACGACTCGGTAGACATTTATCTATAGATCGAAAGGTAACATCATGGCAGAGATGAAACCCATAGACCGAGTGATCCATCAAATATGCAGACTTATGAACCATCACCTCTGGTTGACCGGTGGTATCATGGGCCTGTGCGCCGCATGCGGGGTCCTGACGATTGTCGGGCTCTGCTACCTCTTCAAGGGTCGCCACATACCGGCGATCTGGATCCCCGCAGTGTGTCTGCCCTGTGCGATCGTGACCTGCGTGATATTGATGGTTCGCAGACGGAGCCTGCATGACGCAGCCCAATTTACGGACAGTCATTTCCAACTCAAGGACTCGGTCTGCTCGTACAAGGAGTTCTCCACGGCCCACAAGCACGGCGGTGTCTATGACCTCCAGGCCCGGCAGACCCAGACACTGGTCGAGGCGGTCAACCCGGCCCGAGTCCCTTATCGATGGCCCCTGCGTCTGATCGCCGCTTGCGTGGTGTTGCTGTTGTCCTCCGTGTGGCTGACGCTCAAGGCCGACAGCCCCAGGGTCGTCGAGGCCCGTCGGATCGACGCCCAAATCCTGGGTCAGACCGAACAGATCAACGAGCAACTCAAGGAGGTCCTGGAACAGATCAAGGATCAGATCCAAAAAGAAGACCTGAAAGACCTGGTGGACCCGGAGGCACTGGACCGGAAGTTCGAGGAACTCAAGCCCCAGTCCGATTTGAAGGAGGCCATGCGCGAATACGCAGGTCTCGAACGGGAGCTGAACCAGACCCTGTCCAGGCTCGCCCAGCGCAAAGATGAGAAGTTGTATAAACAGATGGGCGAGTCACTCCAGGAACAGGACCAGACCAAGGCCCTGGGCAATCGCCTGGCCGAACAGCAGTACAAAGAGGCGGCCAAGGCACTGCAAGACTACCAGATCGATCCCAATGCCGACCCAGAACAACACAAGCAACAGATCGACAAGGTCAAGGCCCTGGCCGAACGCATGACCCAGGCGGCGCAGCGAAGCCCGGATACGGCTCAGTCCAAGGCGGCCCAACTGGCCAATCAACTTAACAAGGCAGCCCAGGCCCGTAAGGACGGCCAGAGCGGCTCCAGCTCTTCTTCCGGATCCAAGTCCGCACAGTCCGGGTCCCAAGGGTCCATCTCAAAGGGGTCCACTTCGCAAAGCTCAGGTTCGTCCGGCTCGTCCGGATCCGAAGGCTCCATGGGATCAGATGGATCTTCGGGATCGCCAGGGTCCCAGGGCGTCAATGACGCCCTGGAGCAGATATCCGACCACCTTAACGATCTGGAAGCTCGATCCAAGGCCCAATCCCTAATTCAGCAGCTCTGCAAGTCCCTGTCCCAGGGACAGTGCGACCTGTGCAACGGGCAAGGCAATGGCAATGGCAAAGGGAAAGGCAAAGGCAAAGGCAAAGGAAGCAGCACGGGAGAAGGCGGCGGCAAGGGGCCCGGGATCGGCACGGGGTCAAGTTCCGATGTGAATCCCAACATCAACGATACCGCCTCCACGGGTGACAAGTCCGTGCTCAAGGGCATCAAAAACCAGGGTCCGTCCTCCAGCAGTACTGAGACCGCCACTGAAGGAACCGGCACGAGTACCGGGTCCAGGGCCCGGAAGATCCAGCAGTATGAACACCAGGCCGAGTCTTTTATCCGACGTGAGGACGTGTCCGCGGCGGTCAAGGACGGTGTCAAGGCCTACTTCGAGACGATTCACCGGATAGATCAAGGGGACCAGCCATGACCACACAGAGCCATACCGCCCAAAAGGCGATCGACCACTTCAAGATCACGTTTACGCGTATCAAACAGGAGATCGGCAAATTCATAGTCGGCCAGGATGACATTGTCGACGGGGTCCTGACCGGCGTGGTCTGCGGCGGTCACGTGCTACTCGAAGGTGTACCTGGCCTGGGCAAGACCGCCCTGGTCCAGACCCTGGCAAAGACCCTCCATCTCCGCTTCAAGCGGATCCAGTTCACACCAGACCTCCTGCCTGCGGACGTGGTGGGCTCCAATATCCTCGTGCAGAAGGGCGACGACAAGGCCTTCCAGTTCGAGCCCGGCCCTGTATTCTGCAACATCCTCCTGGCCGACGAGATCAACCGGGCCACGCCAAAGACCCAGTCCGCCCTTCTGGAGACCATGCAGGAGAAGTCCGTTACCGTTTCCGGCATCACGCACCCCCTGGACCTGCCCTTCTTTGTACTGGCCACGCAGAATCCCATCGAACAGGACGGGACCTATCCCCTGCCCGAGGCCCAGCTGGACCGCTTCTTCTTCAAGCTGCACGTGCCCATGCCGAGTCACAAGGACTTTGTTGAGATCATTACGCGCACCGGCGGCATCAAGGAGCCGAAGATCGAAGGCGTAGCCACGGGCGAGGATCTGCTCCGCATGGGTCGGATCGTCCGGCACATCCCCATCAGCGAGACCCTCAAGAACCACCTCGTCCAGGTGGTGCGCATGACACATCCGACGGTGTCCGAGGCCCCGGACCTGGTGAAAAAGTACATTCGTCACGGCGCGTCCCCTCGTGCGGCACAAACCCTCCTGGCCGCATCCCGTGTGCACGCCATTCTGGCCGGTCGCTACCACGTGGCTGCGGAAGACATCCATGCCGTGGCCGTGCCCGCCATGCGTCACCGGCTGATCCTGAGCTTCGAGGGCGAGGCTGAGGGCGTGACCACGGACGGCCTGATCGACACCGTTCTCTCGCAGCACCGGATCGCCCGGAGTGCGTAACCGCCACCCGATTGAGAAAGGCCGATCTGCCATGTTGCTCACGGATCCCGCTTTTATCCGACGACTCGAAACGCTGACCCTCCTGGCCCGCAAGGTCCTCGGTGGCACCCTGCAGGCGGACCGCAAGAGCACGCGCAAGGGCGCAGGGATCACCTTCGCCGATTATAGTGAATACTCGCTTGGTGACGACTACCGGGCCATCGACTGGCGGGTCTACGCCCGACTGGACGCCCTGATGATCAAGCTGTTCGAACTGGAGGAGGACGTCACGATCTACGTGCTCCTGGACGCCAGCCGTTCCATGGCGGCCAAGTTCGACTATGCCAAGCAACTCGTCGCGGCCCTGGCCTACATCGCCCTGCACAGCATGGACAAGGTCGTCCTCTACGGCATGGCCGAAGACCTCTCAGTGATCACACGACCGACCCTCGGCCGGGGCAAGGCCCTCAGCGTACTGACGCAATTGGAGGCGGCCCCGACTTTCGGCGCAGACACAGACCTGACTGGCGCCGTGCATCGGCTCTGCCAGTGGCACAAGAAACGCGGCCTGGTCATTGCGGTCTCGGATTTCTTCATGCCCCAGGATTTTGAAGAGGGCCTCAAGCTCTTGCAGTGGCACCATCACGACGTGTTCTGCATCCAGGTCCAGGACACCGAGGACCAACGATGTGACCTCAAGGGTGACGTGGAACTCCAGTGCGTCGAGAGTGGCCGCGTCCGCAAGATGACCATCACCCAGGCCGAGGCTCGGGCCTACGAGCAGGCGGTCCGCAACTGGAACGAGCGATTGCGGTCCTTTTGCGCGTCACGTGGTATCGGTCTGGTCTCCACCACGCCCCAGGTCCCATTCGACACCGTAATCCAGAACATCCTGCGACGAGGAGGGCTGGTCTCTTGAGCTTTTTGCACCCTGGTTACTTCCTGACCTTCTTGGCCCTGGCGCCTCTGATCGCGATGTACCTGCTCAAGGTGCGACCCACGCGCAAGCCGGTGACCGCCTTCTTCCTCTGGGAGGCCGTGTTCGACCAGAAGAAAAACACGGCCCTGTTCAACCGCCTGCGGGACCTGTGGAGCCTCCTGCTTCTGGCCCTGGCCCTCACAGCCGTGACATTGGCCCTGACCGAACCGCAAATCACAGGTGACCGACAAAAAGACCTTCTGCTGATCATCGACCACAGCGCGTCCATGAACGCACTTGACCACGGTCAGTCCCGCCTGGATGCGGCCCGCAAGGCAGCCACGGACATCCTTCGGGGCCTCAACGGCAACCGGCAGGCGGCCGTGGCTTCGGTGGGTATGGACCTGCGATACGAAAGTCACTTCACCACGAGTCCCCGAACCCTTCTGGACGCAGTCCGGCGGATCGAACCCTCAGACGAGCCTTTCCGATCCGAGGCCTTGGCCAACGCAGTCCCCCCGGACATGACTATTGACCAATACCGGATCATTCTGATCAGCGACGGCTGCTGCGCACACGAGGCCCTGGATGAGCGCATTGAACTGATCAAGATCGGCACGAAACAGGACAATATTGGGTTCGTGGCATGCGACCTTCAACGCCTGTCCGACCAACCCGGGCAGGCTGGGCTCTACTTCCGCCTGGCCTCGTCCTTCGATCGACTGGTGGACACGGACGTCACCCTGACGTGGGGACCGAACGACGCGATCGCCAAGGTCATCCCGGTTACTGTTCAGCCCGGGATCAATGCCTCAGAGGTCTATACCCTGGAGGCTGGCGAACCCGGCCCCTGGACCGCGACCCTCGGGATCGATGACGCCCTGGCCTTGGACAACCGGGCCTTAATGATTCTCCAGCCCCAGCGTCCCATCCGGGTGCAGGTGGTCTGTGACGAGCCGTTCTTCCTGACTCACAGCATCCTGGCCTTTGCCCGGACCAGCGGGGATCTGACCTGCGTGACTGACGGAGCGGACGTGGTCCTGGCCAGCGGTGTGATCCCAGACGCGCAACAGGCCGTGATTTTCAATCCGCCAGAAGGAACGAGCTGGTGTGGCCGGTTCGGATCGGAAGTCGATCGTGTGCGTGCCCAGGTCCAAGTCCAGGACCACCCAGTGCTGCGTCACTGTGACATCGAGACCCTGCCCTTCATTGGGGCACGCCAGGTTGAATTGCCGGAGGGCAGTCTGGTCATCGCGAAGAACACGGACGAAGTCCCCCTGATTTACCGGGTTCGTGACAACGAGCGTTCTGCCCTGGTGATCAATATGGACCCCCAGGATTCGGAGTTCTACTATAGTGCCTGGTTCCCTGTACTGGTGTACAATGCAGCCGGGACCCTGATGGGTCGCCAGCAGCCTCTTGCCTCTGCGGTCCCCACAGGGCAGTCCGTGGAGATCCCGACGTTGGATCTTGACAACGAGACCACGGAGGTCCGAATCAACGACCAACGCGAGGCCTTCCGTATCCATGGCCAGATCTATGGACCGATCCGCCGGATTGGCTTCCATTCCCTGAACAACCGGACAGGACAATGGTCCTTTGGCGCAGACCTCTTCTCACCACAAGAGACCCTTTTGAACAATCCCGAAACTCAGACAACGGCCAACGCCATCCGGAGGGGACGCCCGATGTCGGTGCTCCTGGCCGGCCTTGCCATTGCCCTGCTTCTGGCAGAGGCCATTCTGTATCATCTAAGAAAGGTGGGGTGAGCTGACGCAATGGAACTGGTGAGCTTGAAACCCCTGTTGTGGCTGGTCGGTCTGGTGCCCCTGATCTGGGCTGTGCGCAGGGGCCTTGTTGATCGGCCTCGGGCCTACAAGGCTGCGTCCCTGGGACTCCGAGTGCTGTCGATCAGTTTGTTGATTCTGGCAGTCTGTCGGCCCTTTTGGACCTCGCTATCGAGAGACCTGCATGTAGTTTTCCTCGTAGATGTATCAGAATCCGTGGACCTCAAGGACGCACGAAAGGCCGTGGACCTGATTGACCAATGCATTGACAGGTTGAATCCGTCCGATGCCTGGTCGATCCTACTTGTAGGCAAGGGCGTGTTCCCCATGCAGGACACACACCAGGCCGCCTCGGAACTGGATCGTTGGATCGAGAATCCCCTTGGAGCCACGGACCTGCCAGACCCCGACTTTCGCAGTGCAAGCCATCTGGCCGATGCCTTGCTTACGGCACGAATGTGCTTTCCGGCCATCAAGGCCAGGCGTATTGTCCTGTTTACAGACGGACGGCCTACGGAAAGCGAAGACATGGACCTGCGTCAGGCCACAGAGACCCTGGCTGCGGAGGGCATTGACCTGAGGTGGCACGCCCTGGCCGGCTTGCGTCAGGCGGAGGCATGTATCGAGTCGCTCCAGCCAAGTACGACCCAGGCCTACAAGGGCGAACGCGTGCGCATGCGAGTCAAGGTCAGGGCCAACCAGGCCACGAAGGCGCAGGTCCGGCTCCTGAACAAGGCCGTGGTTGCTGGACAGGCGGATATTCTGCTTGAACCGGACAAGGACCAGACAGTGGATATCGATGTATCTATGATCGCCTCTGGGCCGACCCGATGGACCGCAGAACTGATTGCAGAGCAGGACCATTTCACCATCAACAACCAGACCGCTTGCACGGTGACCGTCCAGGGTCAGCCCCGAATCCTCGTGCTCCACGAGACACCCGGCAGGATGCGGCCGTTCACCCAGGCCCTGCAGGAACAAGGTTTCGAGATCGATGTCCGGGGCAGCCACGGCATGCCCGCGGATCTGGCCGCGCTGCTGGCCTTTGACGCAGTGATCTTGGCCGATGTCCCGGCCACCGACCTGTCACTGGATCAGATGCGACTGCTCAAACGATACGTGATTGATCTGGGCGGCGGCGTGGCCATGTTCGGATCCAACCACAGCTTTGGCCTTGGCGGCTACTACCGAACCCCGGTGGAAGAGGTCCTGCCCCTGACCAGCCGCTATGAAAAGGAGAAGGAGCAACCATCCGTGGCCATGGTCCTGGTGATCGACAAGTCCGGCAGCATGAACGGCATGCCCATTGAATTGGCTCGACAGGCGGCCAAATCCTCGGTGGACCTCCTGGGACGGCAGGACCAGATCGGGGTCGTGGGCTTTGATGGTCAGGCCTACGTAATCTGTCCCATGCAGTCTGTGACAGGGGCTCAGTCGATCAAAGGCGCTATCAATGCCCTGGACGCGGGTGGAGGCACCTACATGTACCCGGGCCTGAAGCAGGCATTCGACATGCTCGACCAAACTTATGCCAAGATCAAACACGTCATCGTACTTAGTGACGGCCAAAGTCAGCCTGCAGACCACGAGGGCCTGGTCACCACCATGGTCGGGGCTGGGATCACTGTGTCCACCATTGCCCTGGGCGATGCCAATCGGGATCTGTTGGCCAGGCTGGCCGACATCGGCCGGGGTCGTTACTACGAGACCGTCGATCCGGCCAACATCCCGCAGATCTTCACCAAGGAGACGGTCGAGACCTCGGGCACCGCGATCAAGGAAGACGTGTTCAACCTCATCCGGACCTCGGACCACACCCTGCTGTCCGGATTCACGGGAGAGGACCTGCCCGTCGTCTTTGGCTACGTTATGACTCAGGTCAAGCCGGCCACGCAACTGCTGCTCGTGGCCCATACAGGAGACCCTGTCATGGCCGTGGCCCGGTACGGCCTGGGCATGAGCCTGGCTTATACCAGTGACGTCACGGACCAGTGGGGCGCCCAGTGGCTCCAGTGGGACCGATTCGGGCGCTTCTGGGCACAGGCCTTGCGGAGCCTCCTGAGAAAAGCGACCTCGGACGGTCTGTTCATCCAGCAGACCGCAGCCCCGGATCGCTGGACCATCCGCATTCAGCGTCAGGACGACCAGGGCCGACCGCTCTCCGGAATCCGGTTTGAGGCCCAGACCGTGGAGGCATTGGAGACCGAACAGCACCTGCCCGTCGAGGAAATCGGCCTGGGCCAATACCAGATCGTAGTCCCAGTCCAGGACACTGAGACCCTGACCCTCCACCTGCACGACCCGGAACACGACAAGACCGCCACGCTCCACTACAACCGCCCCTATCCAGAGGAATACAAGCTCACGGCTCAAACAGACCCCACCCTTGAGTCCTGCCCCAGACTGGCCCCAGATGCAATCCACCAGGACCTCCTACCGGTCAAGGTCCGACGGCCCATCAGCCACGTCTGTTACCTCCTGGCCTTGGCTGCCATGCTGGCCGGGCTGGCCTTTAGGCGGATTTGAGGGGGAAAGGTAAAAAATCCATAGTATTGAGTTGATGACCTATCGGGTGGGGCTTGGGATGTGGCGGGAAGCCAGAGGCCGCACTGGCGGAGGATCTTCTCGATGACTTCTGCTTGGCGTGGCTCAAAAAAAAGGATATCACCTTCGTTCCTTGCCCACTTTGACGACAGGTCCAGCGTTCACCCGGTTGGTTGCACGTTCATTCAGGCCAAAAACCCTCTACCGTAAGTCCTTATTTTGTCAACACCTGTGTACGTAAACCCAAGTAAAAAAAAACTGTAAAGGCTTATCTTCTGCGGCACGCTTACTGATGATCAACCGGTGGATGTTGGCAGTTCCGCTTACAAATTACTTGCAAAAAGATCTGACTTTCATAGGAATTCGCTGTCCTCAATTGGCAACACTGACTCTCCAAAATCAGACTCAAAACCGGAAAACCGTGAGAATTGTAACCCTTTAGAATTGGCCGCGTTAGGCACAAAAAAAGGCCGGTTGTCATTGTCTGACACCGGCCTTGACTCCAATGGGCGATACAGGGCTCGAACCTGTGACCCGCTGATTAAGAGTCAGCTGCTCTACCAACTGAGCTAATCGCCCAAAAATCGAAAACGAGTATACTATCGAGTTGTGCGGGGGGTTTCAAGGCAAAAATTTGTTTTTTCGTTTGTTTGTGCTGTGTGCGACCCAGCGTGTTGTTCAGCGAGATGGGGTTGGGGCCGTTCGGGTTTGCTTGTGGATCTCGGCGGCCAGGGTGCAGGTGGTCTCAATTTGGATGCCTTCTGCGTCAGGCACTAGGGTGATGGAAGCCTGGCGTTTTGAAAGGAGACTGGTGTCCAGGGTGATGCCCTCCTGGGGTATGGACGAGGAATTGTGCCTGATCCAGGCAGCCCCACTGGCCTGGAGATTCCGGTCGATGGCCGCGAGTTCGGCCCTGCGCGTCTGCCTGAGCATGATCCGTGAATTGGACATGAGTTCCACGAGGTACACGGAAAGCAGACTCATAATCACAATGACATAGATGAGGGCAAGCCCCTGTGTGTTGCGTCTCATTGAAGACCT